>CABRFW010000025.1 GCA_902470265.1 uncultured Collinsella sp. | reverse complement strand
CGATCTCGAACTCCTTGGCCTTCTCGCGCAGCTCGGCGACCTTCATGGCCGCGAGCTCCTCGCGCGAAAGCGTGGGCTCAGTCGGAGCGGCATTGCGCTCCTTATTGCGCTGCTTGCGGTCGCGCTGACGGTTGCGGCGATCGTTGTTACGCTCGTCCTTGCGCTCGTTGCGGTCATTACGCTCGTCGTTGCGCTTGTGCTGACGGCGGTTGGGGCGAGCGCTCTCTTCGGTCTCGACGGGGGCGGTGCCATCGGTTGCGGAGGCGTCTTCGTTAGCCGAAGCATCATCGCTGGCCTCGGCATTGGAATCGCCCTGCGGCTCGGCCTCGGCATGCTGCTCGACGGCCTTGGCCTTAGCGGACTTCTTGCGACCGCGCTTGGGCTTCTCGGACGCAGACTGTTCGACGTCTTGGGGCTCGGCGGCATCAGTCGATGCATCGGCGGTCGGCTCGGCGGAAACCTCGGACGCACCCTTCTTGGCAGCCTTAGCCTTGGACGTGCGCTTAGCAGCAGTACGATGGCTGCGACCAGGACGGACGTCGGCGGGCTCGACATCGGCAGAAACGGCCTCGGAAGTCGTAGCATCCTGGACGGGCGCGTCGGCAGCGGTTGCAGGCTCGGCGGTCGCCGCAGCATCCCGAGCGGCGGCGGCTGCGGCTGCGGCCTTCTCGGCCTCGACGAAAGCCTTGGGCTTGCGACCGCGACGGTGCGGGCGCAAAGCCGGATCGACAACGGGAACTTCGCTGGCCTCGACAGGCGCAGCGGGCTCAACAGGCGATGTGCCCTCCCCTGCCGCGGAACGGACCGAAGCCTCAGTGAGCTCGGGGGTTACCTGATCGGCAACCTGCTCGGCCTTAGCAGCCGTGCGACGGCGTGTGCGCGGTACCGGCTTCTCGGTTGGCTGGTCGGCGACAGGGGTCTCGGTGGCGGCAGGCGTCTCGGGCACAGACGGAGCTGCAAGCTCGGTCAGAGCCGCGGCCTCACGCTCGGCAGCACGACGGCGGGCGCGCACCACCTGAGCCTCGCTAATCTGCGCCAACGCACGTGCCTGCGCGACCTCATCGGAAATCGGCGCCGAGGAGTCAGCTGCAACGGCACGCTTGGCGCGCGTCGTGCGCGTGGTACGGCGCTTGGGCTTGGTGACCTCCTCGCCGTCATCGGCAGGCTTGGCCGCGCGGCGCGTACGCTTGGGCTTTGCCGGAGCAGCCTCCTCACCAGTTGCAGACACGGCCTTCTCAGCCGCTGCAGGCGTAGGCGTCGAAGCAGCCTTAGGCGTCTCAGGAGCCGAGGCTTGCGCGGGCGCCGCGACCTGGTCCGACGCAACCGGTGCAGCGGGAGCGGCTTGCGTCGTCGTTATTTCGTTTTCTTGCTGTTGATCAGACACAGTGTTTGCTCAACTTTCTTTTCAAGCCCTGTGATCACATGCTCCCTGCATAAACCTTCAGGGCGGCTAAACAGTCTAGCTCCGTCAAATACCGACGGACATCATTGATCTGTATCGAGATATTTGCGTCATATACGCAGCGTTAGTGTAACACAACCGCAACCACCTGCAACTTAGTCATTGAGGACGTTCTTAAACGACTAGTCAAAAGGGACAATCTTTGGTTTACCGCCCACAAACCTGAATGCCTCCGCCAAAACTATGACGGTTTACTACGATGAATCGCTCAACCGCGACCACTCCGAAATTTGTTGAACTAAAACCGCAGGTAGATGCCTTGCACTTTTTTGCGAAAAGCCGGCGTGGTTGGAATTTCTCAATTCATCGTAGTAAACCGGCATAGTTTCGTATTTCCAGCAGTCCCAAATTCGTCAATACGACGGCGTTTGTGCAAAAAGCCCGACCTCCATATGGGAGATCGGGCTTTCAAGGCTCAGTTAAACCAAACTTGCGCGGTCAAATGACCCGTAGCTTACATCTGCTCGGGAGCGGAGACACCAACAAGGGTGAGCACCAGGGCGAGCGTCACGCGGACGGCGTCGCAAGCGGCCAGACGGGCACGCGAAAGCTCGGGGTCGACGGGACGGCCCTCGCTCGGCAGAACCTGGCAGGCAGCGTAGAAGCTGTGGAAGTCGCCGGCGAGTTCCTCAGCAAAGTGCGTCAGACGGAACGGGGCGCGGTCGCGAGCGCAGCTGGCGATGAGGTCGGTGAGCTCGTTGAGCTTACGCGAAAGGGCGAGCTCGGTCGGGTCGGTCAGCAGCGAGTAATCAACGTTCTCACCGATGGCCTTGGCGGCGACGGCCTTCATGCCCATCTCGTCAGCCTGCTCGGGCGTAACGTCGGCGGCACGGCGCAGGATGGAGCACACGCGGGCGTGAGCATACTGCACGTAATAGACCGGGTTGGAGTTGTCGCGCTTCTTAACGGCCTCAATATCGAAGTCGACCATCTGGTTGGAGCTCTTGGAGATGAGCGTGTAGCGGGCGGCGTCGGAACCGACCTCGTCGACGAGCTCCTGCAGGGTCACCATGGTGCCCTTGCGCTTGGACATACGGACGGGCTTGCCGTTGCGCAGCAGGTTGACGAGCTGGCCCAGCAGAACCTCAAACTTGCCGGGATAGCCAAGAGCGTCGCAGACGCAGCGGACGCGCTCGATGTAGCCGTGGTGGTCGGCACCCCAGATGTCGATGACGTGGTCGACGCGCTGGAACTTATCCCAGTGATAGGCAACGTCGGAGGCGAAGTAGGTGTACTCGCCGTCGGACTTGATCAGGACGCGGTCCTTGTCATCGCCCAGGTCGGTGGAGCGGAACCACAGGGCGCCGTCCTTGGTGTAGAGGTAGCCCATCTTGTCGAGCTTCTCAAAAGCGCGGTCGACGGCGGAGGTGCCGGCGGTCTCGCCCTCAGTGTCCTTCACATACAGTGAGCGCTCGGAGAACCAACGATCGAAGTCGCAGTTAACGGCATGGCAAAGGTCGCGCATGTTGTCGACCATCTTTACATAGCCGCGCTCGCGGAAGCTCTCCATACGCTCCTGAGGATCGGCGTTGACCCACTTATCGCCGTCAGTGCGCCAGAACTCGGCGGCCTCGTCGATGATGTAGTCGCCGCCGTAGGAGTCCTTGCCCAGGGTCTCGGCAAAGTTGTCCTGATACGGATGGGTCTCGGGATGCTCGTCGTTCTCGTCGGCAACGAAGGCGTCGCGGTCGGCGATCAGCAGCTTGTGAGCCTCGTCGATATCCACGCCCTGCTTGGCGATGATGTCGGCAAGCTGCATATAGCGCGTGCTGATGGAGTTGCCGAAGGTGTTCATCTGAGAGCCGTGGTCGTTGATGTAGAACTCACGCTGGATGTCGTAACCGGCGTGGTCCATAACGCGGCAGAGCGAGTCGCCCAGCGCGGCCCAGCGGCCGTGGCCGATGTGCATGGGGCCGACGGGGTTGGCGGAAACGAACTCGACCTGGGTCTTCAGGCCACCACCGACGTTGGACTTAGCGAAGTCCATACCCTTCTCGCGAGCCTCGCCAAAGATGGCATTCTTGACGGCAACGGAGAGGTAGAAGTTGATGAAGCCGGGGCCTGCGATCTCGACCTTCTCGATCGCGGGGTCCTCGGGCATATGGGCAACGATGGCCTCGGCGATCTTGCGCGGGGCGCAGTGGGCCAGCTTGGCGGACTTCAGGGCCATGGTAGAGGTCCACTCGCCATGAGAAGTGTCAGCCGGTCGCTCGATAGCGCAATCGTCAAGTTCAAATGCGGAAAGGTCGCCGGCCTCCTGGGCCGCAGCAAGCGCAGCGCGTACCAGCTCTTCAATCTTCTCGGGCATAGATCCTCCTTGTGTTAAAGCCCCCGAGCTCTTGGTCACTCGTAGGGCAAAAGCCAGAGTTTGTAGCACTCTATCACAAGCGACGGGCACTGTCGCAGGGTAAAGCTAATAGATATTGCATATGCACAAAAATGACTACAGCTTGTATGGAGTCACTCAAAGATGCCAGTCTGCCTGCAGATTATGCAGGCGTTGAAAATGCATAAAGGTGTGAATGAGCTGCGTCTGTTATCGAATACTCTTACCTATCAGAGTTGTGTGCTTTTCCTGCATAAAGTACGGGTTTGCGCACGTCAGCGTGTTATTCTAGACATACGTAAATTCGTATAAGTTGGAGGTAGCATGTTCTCAATCGGTCAACACGTCATTCATCCGGGCCAGGGAGTCTGCACCGTCGTCGGTTTTAGGGACGACACACCGCAGCCCATGCTGCTGCTCGAGACCAAGCAGGGACATGCGCAGACGATCCTCATGTACCCCGTGGCGCAGGCCGACCGTCTGCACGCCGCCATCTCTCAGCAAGATGCCGAGCACCTGCTGAGCCACTATGACGAGCTGGAGTGCGACACCTTTACCGAGCGCAACAGCTCGCTTGAGGAGACACACTTTAAGCAGCAGCTCAAGCTGGGCGCGCCCGAGACGGTCCGCGTGGCAAAGACCATGATGCACCGCATTCGCCAGGCCGAGGAAGCTGATAAAAAACCCAGCTCCTACTACATGCGCGTACTCAAGGAGGCCAAACGCCGCTCCATCGAGGAGTTCTCCGTGGCCCTTGGCGTCACCGAGGAGGCCGCCGAAGCCCGCCTAGCCCAAGCCGCCCTCAACTAACCCATCCGCGCCAAAAACCACCACAAAGGGGACAGGCACCTTTGTGGTGGTTTTCTTGTTCTAGTAGTATTCATTCTTATCGATACCCACGAGCACAAGGAGTCTCTTATGGCAGAGCCGCTTACCGCCGGAATCACCCGCGACCGCGCGTTCGAACTGCTCAATGAGCACAACAAGGACCCGTTCCATATCACCCATGGCGAGACGGTCGAGGGCACTATGCGCTACTTTGCGCGCGAGTTCGACCCCGAGAACGAGGAGTTTTGGGGCATCGTCGGTCTGCTGCACGACCTGGATTGGGAGGAGCATGAGGACGACCCCATTAACCACACCATCTATGCTGCCGAGATTCTTGAGGGCGAAGGTGCGTCTCCCGAGCTCATTCGCGCCATCCAGACGCACACGTCGGACTTCAACACCTCACTGCCCAAGCCCGAGCTGCAGATGGAAAAGATCCTGTTTGCCTGCGATGAGCTCACCGGCCTGATCGGCGCTGCCGTCATCATGCGCCCGAGCAAGAGCGTTATGGACTTTACGACTAAGTCGCTCAAGAAGAAGTTCAAGGACAAACGCTTTGCCGCCGGCTGCTCGCGCGACGTGATTTCGCAGGGCGCCGAGATGTTGGGCTGGGAGCTCCCCGAGCTCTTTGACCGCACCATCGCGGCCATGCAGTCCTTCGCCCCCGACCGAGATACCTTCCAGGCCTAACCGTCAACGCCACCTAAAACCACCACAAAGGGGACAGGCACCTTTGTGGTGGTTTTTGTTTGCGCGGGCGTTAGGGACGGACCTGGCCGGTGCCGCGGAGCTTGTATTTGTAGGTGGTGAGGGCCTCGGCGGCGAAGGGGCCACGGGCGTGGAGTTTTTGGGTCGAGATGCCGATCTCGGCACCCAGGCCAAACTCGCCGCCGTCAGTGAAGCGAGTGCTGGCGTTGGAGTACACGGCCGAGGCATCGACAGCATCGAGGAAGCGCTCGCAAGCATCCGTATCCTCGGCAACGATGGCCTCGGAGTGCATCGTGCCGTAGCGGTTGATGTGTGCGATGGCCTCGTCCTCGTTTGCCACGACCTTCACGCTCATCTCGAGCGCCAGGTACTCGCGACCCCAGTCCTCCTCAGTCGCGGCGACGTAGTCATCGCCCTCCACAAGCCCGGCATCGGCGCATGAGGCGCAGGTTGCCTCGTCGCCGTGAATCAGCACGCCGTGGTCATGCAGCACGGTCACGACCGCGGGCAAAAACGCATCGGCCACAGCACGGTCGACCAGCAGCGACTCGGCGGCATTGCACACGCCTACGCGCTGGGTCTTGGCATTGACGATAATGTTGAGCGCCTTATCAAAGTCGGCGGATTCATGCACGTAGATGTGGCAGTTGCCCGTGCCCGTCTCGATCACCGGCACAAGCGACTCGCGTACGCAGCGCTGGATCAGGCCTGCACCTCCGCGCGGAATGAGTACGTCGACGATACCGCGGAGCTTCATGAGCTCGCCGGTGGCCTCGCGGTCGGTGGACTCGATCATCGACACGGCCTCGCGCGGGAAGCCCTTGGCCTCGAGCGCATCGGCCAGCAGCTCGGCGATCATGGCACACGAGTGATAGGCCAGCGAGCCGCCGCGTAGAATGCAGGCGTTGCCGGTACGGATGCAGATGCCTGCGGCGTCGGCCGTCACGTTGGGGCGCGCCTCGTAGACCATGGCGACCAGGCCCAACGGCACGCTCACGCGGGTCAGGTCCACACCGCTCGCAAGCACGCGGTGGTCGAGCACGCGGCCGACGGGATCGGGCAGCTCGGCGAGCTTCTCCAAACCGGCGGCCATGCTCTCGACGCGCTCAGGCGTCAGCAGCAGACGGTCGAGCAGACCGGCCGAAGTGCCCGCATCGCGCGCGGCGGACATATCGAGCTCGTTAGCGGCGACGATGGAGTCGACACCGTTTCGCAGTGCTGCGGCCATGGCGCGCACGGCCTCCTGACGCTGCTCATCGCTCGCCGTGGCAAGCGAGGCCGACGCTGCCTTGGCGGCAACGGCAAGATCGTGGACATACGTGGCTATATCGACCGACATGGGCGGCCCTTTCTCCTAGAAGTTTGCAACCATGGTAGCCGATTTGCGCATGGCCTCGCCCGCGGCGGTAGAATTGGTCAACCCGAAACACCGCAACGAACGGAAGACTCACATGGCCCTCATCACTTCGTACCACGTCCCCGGCCTTTACGTCGAGGACCACAGCATCGACGTCCCCCTTGACTGGCGCGGCCTGGAGCCGATGCTCCTGGCCGTCGGCAGCACCATGCGCCGCGGCGCTATGCCGGCACCCATCGCCGGCGCGCCCGAGAGCATCAAGCTCTTCTACCGCGTGGTTTGCGCGCCCGACCGCATCAACGACGATCTGCCGCTGCTCCTGTTTTTGCAGGGCGGCCCCGGCGGCGAGAGCCCGCGTCCGCTGTCGCCCACAAGCGACGGCTGGATCGAGGAGGCCGTCAAGCACTTCCGCGTGGTCCTTCCCGACCAGCGCGGCACCGGACGCAGCAGCTGCGTGGACGGGCGCACGATTGCCGCCTTGGGCGATCGCGCCGAGGCAGCAGGCGCCAATGCGGCCCGCTCGCAGGCGGACTACCTCAAGCGCCACCTCGCCAGCTCCATCGTGCGCGATTTTGAGTACCTGCGCCTAGTGGGCTTTGGAGGCAAGCCGTGGGTCACGCTCGGCCAAAGCTACGGCGGTTTTTTGACGCTGAGCTACCTGTCGCTCTTCCCCGAGGGCGTGGCGGCGAGCTTTACCTGCGGCGGAATCCCCCACGTGCCGGCGAGCGCCAGCGAGGTCTACGCGCACACCTTCCCACGCATGGCAGCCAAGACGCAGCAGTATTACGACCGCTACCCCGCCGACGTCGAGCGCGTGGCGACCCTGGCAGATACCCTCGAGGAGCAAAAGCCCGTGCTGCCCGACGGCTCGCCGATGACGGTCGAGCGCCTACAGCTCATGGGCAGCGACTTTGGCATGAAGCCGAGCTTTGAGCGCATGCATTGGATTATCGATCACGCTTTTGTTGACGGCGACGGCACGCTGGCCTGCGGCGCCTCGGTATCTGACAGCTTTTTGATGCGCGCCTTCGAGCGCACCAACACGCGCACAAACCCGCTGTACTGGACACTGCAGGAGTTCATCTACGCCGACGGCGATACCATGCCTATTCGCTGGGCCGCGGCAGAAGAGAAGGCACGCCGTGCCGAGTTCGACACCCTCGCGCGCCCGCTCATGTTTACCGGCGAGGCCATGTTCCCGTGGATGTTCGAGCAGATGCCCGAGCTCAAGCCCTTCAAGCCCGCCATGGACCTGCTGATGGAAGACACCAGCTGGGACAAGATCTACGACCCGCAGCGCCTGGCTTGCAACGAGGTGCCGCTCCAGGCCGCGGTGTACTTCGATGACATGTACGTGGACTCGGGCATGCAGCTCGACACGCTCGACCGCGTGGGCAACTCGCACGCCTGGGTGACCAACGAGTTCGAGCACGACGGCCTGCACGGCAGCGTGGTGTTCAAGTATCTCTTCGACGAAGCCCTCGACCGCGGAGACCTGCGCCGAATCTTCTAGCGAAGGAGTGTCCCCACCCGCCGGCACAAAAGGAACGTCCCCAAGTGCCGAGAACAGCAACATTGCAGGAAGAGGACGGAAAGCGAAAACGCCCCTAAGCGAGCAAGGTGACGTGAAAGAGGAGGGCATTGACCTTTTGGTCATGCCCGACGATTGAACGTCAGATTGCCGCTTAGGGGCGTTTGCAGCGTCAATTGGTTAAGCAAATACAATCAAGTTGTCCCTGTGGATCGCCGGCTTCTCGGCCAGGTCTGCCAGCAGACGGTTACCGGCAATCTGGTCCTGGCGGCGGCCGGCGGCAAGTTCCAGCACGTCCGAATCGGCCTCGGCGATACCGCGGGCGACGACCATACCGCTCGGATCGCACACATCGAGCACATCGCCCTCGGCAAACTGGCCATCGACCTCGCGAATACCCACCGCAAGCAAGGAAGAGCCACGGCTGACCAGCGCCTTCGCGGCACCGTCGTCAACCGTCACCGAGCCATGCGCCTTGTCTCCCAGTGCGATCCACAGCTTGCGGGGTGCGATGTCCAGACGCTCCGCCGGCGGATCGAACAGCGTGCCCACGCTCTCGCCGCGGGCGAGGCGCACGAGCGCATCGGGCTCCTCGCCCGAGCAAATCACGCTCTGAATACCCGCCGTCATCAGGATGCGGCTCGCGCGAATCTTGGTGATCATGCCGCCCGTGCCCACCGAAGTCGAAGAATCGCCTGCCGAGGCGATAATCTTGGCATCGATCTTATGCACGACCGGGACGAACTCGGCCGTGGGGTCCTCGTGCGGATTGGCGGTATAGAGGCCATCGATGTCCGAGAGCGTCACGCACAGATCGGCAGAAACCAGGCAGCTCACAAGCGCCGCCAGCGTGTCGTTGTCGCCAAACTTGATCTCGTCGACGGTGACGGTATCGTTCTCGTTGACGACCGGCACCACGCCCAGCTCCACCAGGCGCAGCAGGGCGTCGCGTGCATGCAGGTAGGACGTGCGGCGGGCCGTGTCGTGGCGCGTGAGCAGTACGAGCGAGGTGAGCAGGTCGCGCGCATGGAACTCCTCGTCGTAGGCCGACGAGATGATGCACTGACCAGCCGAGGCGCAGGCCTGCAGGCTCGGAAGGTCGCCGACCGGCTTGCGGTCGAAGCCCAACACGGGATAGCCACAGGCAATAGCGCCCGAGCTCACCACGACCAGACGCCAGCCGAGCTTGCGCAGCGCTGCGGCTTGATCGGCAAGTCCGCCGATAAAGGCGCGGTTGACCTTGCCATCGGCGCCCACCACCGTGGACGAACCGATCTTTACCACCATCGTTTTATAAGAAGTCGTCATACGTCAAACCAATCAACTGTTCAGCGAACGGCCGAGCTGGCGGCCAAGGGAGCGTGACTCGCCCCTACCGCCCAAAGAATTAGTGAGCCCAGGGGAAAGCCGAAGCCGCGGCCATGTTCTTGCGCACGAGCTCGTCGCGCACCTGAGCCAGGCCCTGCTCCATGCCCACCACATAGGTCTGCGGGTACAGGAAGCGCTTGAAAGCTGCGTCCAGATGATCGAGCGCCCAAGCACAGCGCTCGCGCGCGTCCTGGATGCTCTCACGCGGAGCCACCGCACTGCCATCGCGCACGATCGGCACCAGCAGCTCGCGATACTCAAGTTCGGACACGTCGGTCACCAGGGCGGCATCATTCACGGCCACGAGGGTATTGCCGCGCGCGGAGCCCTCCCCCGCCAGATGGTCCTCGTCGTAGATCATGTCGCAGACCGGGCCGCCAAATCCGTCGTAATAACGGCGCACGCGTTGCACACCCGGGATCGTGCGCTTGTAGGGCTGCTCGGAGAGCTTGACCACCGGCGTCCATGGGTCTGCCTCGCTCGCACGGCGGGCGGAAAGCTTGTACACGCCGCCCAGCGCCGGCTGATCGTAGCAGGTCGCGAGCTTGGTGCCCACGCCAAAGCTGTCGATGGGCGCGCCCTGGTCGAGCAGCGACTGAATCGTATACTCGTCAAGATCGTTAGAAACCGAGATCCCCACATAAGGCAGGCCCTCGGCATCAAAACGGCCGCGAACATACTTGGAGAGCTTGGCAAGGTCGCCGGAGTCGATGCGAATAGCCGACAGGCGCTCGCCCACCGCCTCCATCTCCTTGGCAACCGTAATGGCATGCTCGCAGCCCTCGCGCACGTCATAGGTGTCGATGAGCAGCGTACAGTTCTTGGGGCTCGACTTGGCAAAGGCGCGGAAGGCCTCGAGCTCGGAATCGAAGCTCATCACCCAGCTGTGCGCATGCGTGCCAAAGACGGGAATACCGTAGCGGCGGCCGGCGAGCACATTGGACGTAGAGGAGCAGCCGGCAACGTAGCTCGCGCGCGCAACGGCCAGGCCGCCATCGGGGCCCTGGGCACGGCGCAGGCCAAACTCCGCCACGGGACGGCCGTCGGCGGCAAGCACCACGCGCGCCGTCTTGGTGGCGACAAGCGTCTGGAAGCCGACGATGTTGAGCAGCGCCGTCTCGAGCAGCTGGCACTCCAGCGCGGGGCCGGTGACGCGCACCATGGGCTCGCGCGGAAAGACGAGCTCGCCCTCGGGAACGGCGTCGATATTTACATGCACACGAAAATCGCGCAGGTAGTCGAGGAATGCGGACTTGAACATCGCGCCGCCGGCAGGGGCCTCAAGCGATGCGAGGTAGTCGATGTCCTCGGGCGTAAAGCGCAGATTCTCGACCAGCTCGGGCAGTTCGGCGGTGCCGCACATGACGGCATAGGCGCTGCCAAAGGGATGGTCGCGGTAAAACGCGGTAAAACAACCCTGCTCATTGGCCTTGCCGCTCTCCCACAGGCCCTGGGCCATAGTGAGCTCGTACAGATCGGTGAGCATTGCAATGTCGGTGGGATGCGAGATGTCGGTCAAAGCCATGGGGCGACCTTTCGGATGTGTGGTACAGAATTTGAGGGTTAGACGAGAGCAGAGGATGCGGACATGACACCCGATGCAAATCGGTTAGAGCAGGCCCATGCTGGTCAGGATCGTGTAGCCCATAAAGATGACAAACGCGATGAGGGCAAGGACAATGATGATTTTTTGAGCCGGCGCCATGCCAGGGATCTCGTTCTCGCCCGTAGGTTCCTTGGAGGTAACCATGCGCTGGGCAAAGGTCATCTCGTCACGGCTCGGCTTGGGCTCGACGGACTTGGGACGAGCGGCCTTTTTAGGCTGAGGTTTGGGCGCGGCAGGTGCAGGCTTCGCAGCAGCGGGCTTGGGTGCGGGCGCGGGCACCGATGCGGATACGGCGTTCGCGGCGGCCTCCTCGGCTTTCGTACGCTCGGCACGCAGGGCAGCCAGCTCCTCGCGCTCGCGACGGGCCTCTTCCTGGGCCTCGCGACGAGCCTTCTCGGCGCGGAGCTCCTCCAACTCGGCGCGCTCCTCGGCAGACAGTGGTTGGGACTCAAGCTCGGCCATGGTATAGCCCTTTCTTTTAAAAAAAGCCGCCGACACAATGTCAGCGGCTTATCAAATCCAAGGGTGGAGACGAAGGGAGTCGAACCCTCGGCCTCTGCCATGCGACGGCAGCGCTCTCCCAACTGAGCTACGTCCCCAGGACAAGTCGATATTTTACCTACGGCTCGCCAACTGTCAACGCCCAATAACCAGTCTTTTTGGAGCGCGGCTATTTTGACAACTTTTCGAACAGACGATCCTCTCGATGATTTTTAATCCCCGTCCCAGAAAAATCATCGACGAACGCACTACTTTGCGCTGGTAAGAACACCGGTGGTGTCGAAGGCCGGGGTGAAGCTCTCGTCTACCGCGCCGCCCTCTTGCCAGAACATCGTCGTAAAGCCCAGGTCGTCGGCATGGTCGAGCACCTGCTCGTACTCCTCCCGCGTCACGGCGCGTGCCAGGTCGCCGCCCTGTTCGCGCATGAGCGCATTGGGCGTGTACTGGTTCATGACCGAAATCGGCACGTCGCCCACCGTCTGCCACACCAAGTCCAGCACGCGACATGAATCGTCTGCATGACCCGGCAACACCAGGTGACGCACGATGATGCCGCGCTTCATAAGCCCCTCGTCGTCCACCAGCTCTCCCCCGCGGCGCTTAATCTCGCGCGCCATCTGAGCCAGGCCAGACACGGCTACACGCGGGTAATCCTGAATATGAGAGAGCGACTGCGCAAGCCACGCATCAGCATATTTAAAGTCGGTAAGCCACACATCGACCAGATCGCCGAGCGCAGCCACGGCACTCGCCCGCTCATAGCCGCTCGTGTTGTAGACGATCGGGATGTCCAGCCCACGCTCCCGCGCTGCGGCAATCGCGGCCGGCAGCAGGTGAGCATAATGCGTCGCCGTCACCAAGTTGATGTTGTTGGCACCCTGGTCCTGCAGCTCCAGCATAATCTCGACCAAACGCTGGGGCGTAATCTCAAGACCGAAATTGCCCGTCGAGATCTCGTGGTTCTGGCAATAGACGCATTTGAGCGAGCAGCCGCTAAAGAAGATCGTGCCCGAACCGGCCTCGCCCGAAATGGGCGGCTCCTCCCAC
>CABRFW010000024.1 GCA_902470265.1 uncultured Collinsella sp. | reverse complement strand
TCGCCACGCGGATCAAACAGCGACAGATCAAAGCGACCGGCATCCCAGTCGGCCTTGAGCTCGGACGAGGCTTTCTTCCAAAACTGCTCGCGCAGTTCATCGACCAGGCGCTCATCGTTCCAACGGTACGTATCGACCTTCATGCGCATTAAAATACCCTGAAGCTGAGCCTTAAGCTCGGGGCGTTCATCCAAAAAGCGCTGCATCTCGGCGTATTCGTCGCACACGCAAAATACCTTGTTGGGCGAATTAACGGAGCTCTTCTCGTTGTCTTGGCGATAGCACAAAATGGGGTCCGCGATAAACGCAGCACGCTCGGCGCATGCCCAGACCTTAAAGTTAAAACCCGCATCCTGATACGAGGCACCCGGCGTGGGAAGGAAGCGAATCTGATTGTCGTTGAGGAACGCGCGCCGATAGATAGCCGACCAAATGGAAGGTTTGCGGTAGAAGATGCCCGGGCGATCGACGGGGCGATACGCGGCGCCCGTCATATGCTCGTCGATAATCCCAAACAGCTCACGTCGCTCGCTGGGCGTGGACCAATACAGATAAAAGTCGCCCTTTACCGCATCGGCATGCTCAGCATCGGCCTTGGCGACCAGCTTTTGAAGCGAATCCTCAAACATAAAGTCGTCGGACTCAAGGATGCCCACGTACTCACCGCGCGCCATCTCCAGGCCACGGTTCATCGAGTCGCCGTAGCCGCTGTTGGCCTTGTCGATCATCTTTACACGGGGGTCGTGCTCCATGTACTCGCGGATGATATCCGGCGAGCTATCGGTGGAGCCGTCGTTGATGCAGATGATCTCGATGTCATTGAGCGTCTGCGCCACGGCGGAATCGAGGCACACGCGCAGATAGCGCTCGACATTGCAAATGGGGACAAGCAGCGATACTTTAGGGGTATCAGAGTTCTGCAAGAGAACCTCCCGTTGAATAGCGTGTAACAGGGTTATTTTAGCAGCCGAGTTGCGGCGGGCGGCAGCGCTTGGAATTATAGAAAGCGCTCCAGGCAGGCTTTGAGACCGCGAGTCGAAAGATAGAACAGCGTGGCGTCTGCCATCGAAACGCCCGAGGTCGCCGCAACGAGCTTGTGGGCAACACGGCGAACGGCGCCCTTAGCAGGCATATCCGCCCACTCCGTTCCCAAAAACGTCGTGAGGTCCATGTTGACGCGAGCCGCCACGCGATGGAAGTCATCGGCATCCAAGCGCGCCAGATCGAACATAATTAGGTCCAAAAACCAAGTTATCAGCTCGCCGGGACACAGGTCCAAAAGACCATAGGCCGCCCAGTCTTCCAAGACCTCCTCGAGCATCTTCATGTGGGCGTCAAGCTTTTTGGCGCGCGCCTCGGCACTGGTGAACTCGTGCGTCGCCGATTCGCTCTCCATCACGTAGTGGTAGAACTTGTCAGGCATGACGACGGTCCTGCGGGCAAGCGCATAAGCCGCAAATTGGAAGACGACGTCCTCGCCCAAAGCCAAACCGGGGGCGAAGCGAATGCCTTCGCGATTGAGCAGCTCGCGCGAAAAAGCCGCACGGCAGGCATAGGGCTGCGCATTCGAATGGAACAGCAGTTGAGGATCGCGGGCGCCGAAGGTACCAGCTTTGGGGCTCATGAGTTGCTGGACGCGTTTGGGGGCAGCATCGGCAGGTTCACAGACGCCGCCAAAAACGGCGGCCTCGGCATCCGCAGACTCCATGGCATGCAGCACGCGCTCGACCGTCTGGGCATCGATGTAATCGTCGGCGTCCACAAAGAAGACAGTCTCGCCCTCGGCCGCATCGATACCGGTATTTCGAGCGCACGAGACACCCGCGTTTTCCTGGTCAATCACCAGTACGCGATCGTCGGCCTGCGCGATCTGGCGCAACACGTTCAACGAATCATCAGTCGAACCGTCGTTGACGCAGACAACCTGAATCGAACGCTCAGACTGGACCAACAGCGAATCGAGGCATCGCTGAATGGAGCGCGACGAATTGTAGACGGGAACGACAATGGTCGCTTTGGGGGTCAAAGTCTCTCCCATGTCGACCTACCCCCTCAGCGATTCGATGAGGAAGGCAGCAACCACACCTGGGCCTCCAACCGAGGCGTAATACTTAGCACGCCCCAAGGCACCATCCGTCGCAAAACTCGGATGCTCGTCAACCCAGCCCTCAGGATCTTTGAGGATGGCAGCGAGATTTGCGCGCTTCCACGGCTTGAGATCGTCAAGCGAAAACTCCCCCGCGTCCAAGGCCGCTTGGAACTCCTTGGCCATCTGAACCAGGAACTCCTTATAGAACTTAGGCGCTAGGCGCACGTAGTTCCACATGTACGAATCGTACTTAATGAGCTGATTGAACTTGAGCATGCGCGCGACATCGACGCTTGCGTGGTCGCGGGCATAATCCTCTCGAATCCAACGCTCAATCTCGGCATACTCGGTATTGACGCAAAAGACCTTAGCCGAAGAATTGACCGAGGAATTCTCGTTGTCCTGTCGATACGACAAAACAGCATCATGCAGGTAAACAGCCTTATCGGCGCACGCGATCACCTTAAAGGCGAATGACGTGTCCTGAAAGGATGCCCCCGGAGTCGGCAGGAACGTAATGCCGTTGCGCTCAAGAAAATCGCGACGGTACACTGCCGACCAAATCGACGGCTTTTGCTTAAAGAACTGCGTCGTGTCGCTCGGGTGCACCGGCTTGCCGCAGTCCTTGGCCTTAAACATCTCGTGCAGCGAACGGCGCTCCTCGGGCTTAGACCAGTAGAAATCAAAATTCGCCTTCGCAAAGTCGGCATTATTGCTATCGGCGGCCGAGACAAGCTTTTCGAGTGCGTCGGGCGCCATAAAGTCATCGGACTCCAAGATGCCAACGTACTTGCCACGCGCCATCTCCAGACCGTGGTTCATCGAGTCGCCGTAGCCGCTGTTGGCCTTGTCGATCATCTTGACGCGCCCATCGCGCTCCATATACTCGCGGATAATCGCCGGCGAGTTGTCGGTCGACCCGTCGTTAATGCAGATGATCTCAATATCCTTGAGCGTCTGCGCCAGGGCGGAATCGAGGCACTCGCGCAGGTAGCGCTGAACATTGTAAATGGGAATAAGCAGCGACAGAACAGGGCTGCCAGAGGCGTTAGTAGACAAATGTGCTCCTTAGGAAATACCTGTCGTTTCATGGTATCAAAGGGTCAGCGCGCCAGCGGGCGTTTATATAATCTATGGAGCCTCTTGCGGGCAAAGCAGCCCCACGTCATGCGGCGGGCCCATGGCAGGTTCCTGCGTTTTATTCAAAGCTTGCCGCCAAGGTGCGCCGAGCCTTTACAATAGGACAGTCCCAAGGACGTATTCGATAGCTTCCGCGCTGCACTCACCCGCCGCGCGTGAAAGGATATATTGCCCCATGCCTTCAACCCTTCCCGCTCCCATCGATAAGCTCGCCATTGTCGTCGTTACGTACAAGCGCCAGGAACTCCTGGCCAACTTGTTCGACTCCATGACCGAGCTTACGGCAGCGCCCTGGCGCATCGTGATCGTCGATAACGAGAATTCGCGTGAGACCGAGGCCATGTGCACCGCATTCAACGAGCGCCTGGCCAACCTGTGGGGCACCGACATCGAACAGCCCGACGCGAAGGGCGGCACTGACCGCGTCATCTACGCACCACAGCTCGAAAACGGCGGCGGTGCAGGTGGCTTCTCCGCCGGCACCAAATGCGCCTACGACCTGGGCGCCCAGTGGTTCTGGGTGATGGACGACGACGTGCTCGTCATCCCCGAAGGCATCGAGCGTCTTGCCAAGTGGACCGACCGCTACGATGTCATCCAGGGTTCGCGCCTGGACTTTGACGGCGGCGCCTTCTTTTGGCAGTACCAGCTCATCCTTTCGCTTGGTATCCCCAACCCCATCGCTAAGTGGGACCTGGGCCCCAAGGGCTACCGCGCCATGAACCAGTTGTGCTTTGAAGGCGGCCTGTTCTCGCGCCGCGTGGTCGACAAGATTGGCCTGCCCGATGCGCGCTTCTTTATCTACGGCGACGATGCCTGCTACGGCTACGTGGCCAGCCAACACTTCCCCGCCGCCGTTGTTGCCGACGTGGTGCTCAAGCGCGCCCGCGCCGTCTCTAACTGGGATATCGCCGGCAAGCGCCAGCTCAACTCCACGAGCGACACCAACCGCTACTACATCATGCGCAACCGAGGCTTCCTCGCTCGCTATATGCAGATCTACGGTGACTACCACCCCATGCTGTTCCGCCTGGGCAATGCCGCGACCTTCTGCAAGGAATTCATTCGCCTGGCCGCGGTCGACAAGTGCTTTAAGACCGGCATTCCGGCGCTGCGTCGAGGCATGAAGGACGCCCGCAAGATCATCAAGGATCCCAACTGGAAGCCCATGCCGCCCATGAAGGATACCGAGTAACGGAAGCCGGAAACATCTCGGCGCTTAAAGCCGCTGGCACACCGTAGCCACATGCTGCCCATCAAAACCGAACCCCCAGCGCATGCGACCCACGCCGGGGCGCGGTACACGGATTTCGTCGATGCCATCGCGCTCTATGTCGAGTAGCGACTGCACGGCCAGCAATTCCAACCCCAGCGCATCCACATCGGGGTCATACATCATGTTGATCGTTATCAGCGGACGTTCATCGAGCATACCGATCGTATCGGCTATGTCAAACACGGCGCCCGTAGGAAAAACCTGGATGTCCCAGCGATCCGCGCCACACTTTCGCCTCGAAGCAGGATTGGCATAGCCCGGCAATCCAAAGCAGAGTCCTTGCAAGAGTAGGTGATATGGCAGCGGTGTATCTGGGTCGGTCGCACCGATTCCCGCATCTCCCAAGATGCGGCTTAGCGCCCGCCTCACGGTGTCCTCGTTCCCATGGCACAGCCCGTCGCGAAACGCATCGACGTCTCGAATGTCTTCTGCAGCGCACTCAAACCACTCGATAATCACTAGACGCAAGGCCTGGCGAAGCTCGTTATTGGGCAATCGCAAAGCACGGAGGCGATCGCCATGCTCTGGCTCCTCAGTCATATCCGTCGTGAGAAAACCGGACAGATACAGCGCTGTCCACATGCCATCGTCAGGCGAGACATCTGGCTCTGCAGTGCCCAAACAAAGCGGGACCTCAGCGCACCCATGGGCCTCGAGCAAATCAAACAAGACCGAAAGGCGGTCGAGATTCCACCCGGCAACTACCCTACTCAGGCAATCGGCATATCCATACAGATCGGCACGCACAGGCGCCGTGCAGCCTCGGCCCAGAAAACCGATCACACGCTCTGGACTCGAGCAATAGGCCCTGCCAAACCGATACCCCTCGAGCCATTCACGCGCATCATCCAGGTATTCCTCGCGCCCAGTATGATTCAACAGAGCCTGGACCTCGGCATCCGAAAAACCGAACCATCGATCACACCACGCCGACAGCGGCGTCGTCAGACAATACGAGCAGCCGCGCGAAGAAAGCGCCACTTCGGCAGGACCGGGACACTCCCCCATCAGACACGTCAGCCGCAACGAATCGCGCGCAGTGGCAATGGCGTCAAACAGCACACGGTCAAGTAGTTCTGCCGGATCGGCGTCGGAAGCGTCCCTCGCGCTCGCACGGCGAGACCACGCCGCATCGTACCCATCAACGAGCAATACAACCTGCTCATCGCAGGCAATCTCCAGCAGCTCTATGAGCACACCGAGCACCGAGGCGACCTCATCCTCGCTCGCCGCGCCACGCGCAACGCGTTCGATGTGACGCACCTTGTCTCGAGCTAAATCCGGAGCCTCCAAAAGCGCCAGCAGACGAGCGCACTCGCCCGAAAGAGCATCGCGCACGACGTCGGCAATAGCGGCGCCACGCCTCGCAGCGCCAGAAAAGTCCAGCGATATCACCGGATAGCAAGCGTACTCATCCCGATAGCGCCCGCCGTCTGCATCCCAAATCTGAGCATCGGCAAACAAACGCTGACCAGCGCGGCCGACCGCGGGACACTCCAGAAAAGCCTTGAGCATCGACAAGTTCATGCTCTTGCCAAAACCCTCGGGTCGACAGCACACCACAACGGACGCGTCGCAGTCCAACACATCGGCAATAAACATGGTCTTGTCGACCAGCGTGCAGCAACCAAGAGCCTCCGCATAGTCGTGCATGCCAATGGGCAAAGCCGCATCGTCGGCACAACCGATCAAACGCACGCCAAAGCCGTCAGCACAACCATTATTTGCCTGTTCAGACACCAAAACGTTCCCCCTAAATCGCAACACGATGCCAATTGTAATGACCGCCTCGCGCGTACCGATGTCGCCGCGCAAACATATCGGGCAACGGTAGCAACAAGAGGTGTGAGGGGGCACAACTAATCGTTGCACAACAAAACGGGGCCCGATGCATTCGCACCGGACCCCGTCCCGACTATTTAGTTATCTGGCAACTGAGAGCCTACTCCTCAGAGTCGTCCTCTCCAGAAGCTTTCTTCTGCTGATCGAGCTTATGCTTACCACTTACGATAGACGTAGCGCCCAGCGTGGCCAAGCTCGCGCTGGCAAGGCTCGCCATCACAATCAGATCGCCCGTCTTGGGCATATTGTCGTCAGATGACTTGGTTGTGGTGGTCGTAGTGGTCACCGTTTTGGAGTCATTTTGCTCCTGGACCTGGTTGTCGGTGTTGCCCTTACCGCCGTCCTCGCCCTGCTGCTTTCCGTCCTCGGTCTTGTCCTTGTTCTCGTCCTTCTTCTGAGCGGATTTGTCGCCCTTCTCATCAGAGCTAGGACCCTTATCGGATTCAGCCTTCTCGGAAGCCTTGTCCTTGGAGTCGCCCTTTGCGGCCTCGGTCTTTTCCGTGGAAACCTGATCAGAGTTGTCCTTGTTCTGAGTCGAGCCATTATTGACGCCAGCCATCAGCGAAGAGCCCAGCGTAGAACCAAGCTGCACGGAGAAAGAAGGCTTCTTGTCCGGCGAAGCAACGGGAGCGTCCGGCGCCTTATTCGAGTCGTCCTTGGAATCATCGGAATCAGGGACTGCGTCAGAGCCGGAGCCGTTGTTAGAGCCGGTGTCAACGGACGAATCGCTCGAGCCGGTGGATGAGTTAGAGGTGTCAGCGCCGGTCGAACCAGAAGCGTCGCTGTCCGTATTGCCGGCAGAGCTTGAAGGCGAATCGCCCGCAGCAGAGCCGTTCGAATCGGAGCCGTTCGAGGTAGAGCCGTCGTTGGTAGTGCCACCAGCAGAGCCATTACCGTCAGCATCGGTCGAGGGCGCATCCATCCTGTCATCGTTGGCATCGTCACTCGAGTCGTCATTCGAATCAGGTGTCGGAGAGGGCGCCGGTATGGGCTCGGGCTGCACGGGTGTCGCGGCGGCAGCCTCGTCCTCAGCGATATAAACCAAGCAGTCCTTTAGCTCGTTGCGGTAGCGGTTCTTCCAGCCCTCATGATACTGGGGCTGACTCGAAAACTTAGTGGCAACATTGTTGACCACGCTATTGGAGAGCGCCGTCACAAATTCGCGGTCGGACATATCGTTGGAAAGATTCGCCCAGCGGAAAAAGTCCCTGCAGCCACCAGTGCCGCACATGTTGGTAATGCTCCACACCATGCCCTTGACGCAATCGGCGCGGCCCGAAATATCAATACCCAGGCCGCTCTTGAGCCACGCCTCGGTCACTGCGTAGTAAGAGTTGTACGCATAGGCGTCCTGAAGTGCCGAGAACTCGACAGGATCGATGTTGTAAGCACCCTGGAAAGCCTCTTGCGCGATACGGCCCAGCTCGGTAAATTGGCCGTTCTCGTACATGGCATTGCTCGCGTTGGAAATCTCGCTGCCGCGATCAATCGCATCCTTGAGCATGCTGTATTTTTCGGGGTTGTAGTTGTAGACCTGCTTCATAAACGGAATGAGCGACCAACGACGGTCAAACTGGTAATAACCCAGCGCGTTATAGCCGTCACCGTACGAAAAGCCCTGGTTGTAGTTGCCATGGCTCTCGTACTTGGTAAAGTACTTCATCTCGGGAGTCACGTTGACAAACGAAACGCCCTGGACCGACCTCAGCACGCCCGAGAAGGACTGCTGGGTGTAGAGACCCTTATCGATATCGGTGGCATCCGAGGCAACGCCCGGCGTGGGCTCCTCGGCAGCGGCGGGTGCCGGCGCGGAAACGGCGCCAAACGAAAGCGCCAGCGTCAGACCCGCGACAATAGCAGAATGCTTGGGCTGCATAAGATCCTCCCTGCATTGGTGTAGTTAAAGTGCAGTTTGCAAAGATAGAATCAGTATTGCAGCTCGTCCGTTGTTGCACAACAACCCCTCGGTAAACGGCAACAACCTTCCGCGAAATCTTAAGGAATTAAACAAACTGGTCGTCGGGCGCCATCAGAAGCTCGCCGTATCGCTCCATCAGCCCGTCCCTCAACTGACAGAAAGCGGGGATATAGACGTTCAAGATGCGCTGAATCAAATCTTGAGCGAGCTTGTTGTCGTAGATATGGACGTTCGTATTGCGGTCTCTGAGCATGTCTAGCCAGGCCGCCTCATCAATAAAGTCGTAGAATCGGTACGACTCCTTCAAGATGGCACGAGGAGACCCCGACGCGGCAAGCGTGGCGCCCTCATACTCGAGCAGACGCTTAAGGAGCTTCCAGCTCAGTTCAAATTGAAGATTGAACTTATTAATTAATCCACTCTGAACAAAATCATTGTTGAGATCCTGATTGGGCGCATCCTCAAGATTCGCCAAGGCGCTAACAAAGTTCTCATATTTTTTCATACAGAATCACACCATCCCTGGCAATCTCATCGAGCAATTGCTGCGATAGGGACTCGTCGAGATTGACGACATCTACATCTAAAAGAGTATCAAGACGTTCATCGATCAAATATGAGAAGCGGCCGAAATCCCGGCAACCTGCTACGGCGATGTCAATATCGCTCTTGGGCAAGTTGTCGCCTCGAGCACGAGAACCAAACAACACGACCTTCTCGGCGTCACATTCCAGAGCAAAAACTTCGATTTGCTTGTACACCTTGTCGAGAGATGTCATTTGCAGCCCTTGCAGCTTAATGTCAAAGTTGATCTCGGGAACGGCGGCTAGGTCGGCCAACGTCACGCCGTCGACGTATTTTTCGATCACGTCGTCCAGACCGCGCCAGAACTTGACGGTCGAGCACAAATCGCTGCGGGTGCAGCTGTTGTCGATGCCGTCGCACGCCACGGGCGCCGTGCTGCCCTCGACGGCGCGCAGGATGTCACCCGCACGTACCTCGGAGGGATCCTTGGCCATCATGTAGCCGCCGCCCTTGCCGCGCACGCTCTTAAGCAGGCCCGCCTTCATAAGCGGACGAACCAGCTGCTCCAAGTACTTTTGTGAGATATGCTCGCGGTCGGCAACCTCGCGCAGGGCAATCTTGCCTTCGGCGTCGCCCAGCGCCGCGATATAGATCATCAGTCGGAGGGCATAGCGGCCCTTGGAAGAAATGAGCATACCTACCCTTCCATAACGCTGGGGACATACATAACCGATGAATTTGTCCCACATCTAGAAAAGTCGAGTGGATTAGTCGGGTTTTCCCTTGACTAACGCCGAACCCATAGTAACTTTATTCCGAGAAGATTCCTAGGGTTTCGCACACCCATGAGTACACCATATACAGAGAGGGACAGCATGAGCGCAAATCCGCTGCTTTCCATCGAAGGTCTCACCGCCTCCGTGGACGAGAAGACCATCCTCCACAACGTCAACCTCAACGTCGCCGCCGGCGAGACCCACGTGCTGATGGGCCCCAACGGCGCCGGCAAATCCACCCTCGGCCACCTGGTCATGGGCGACCCCGTCTACACCGTGCAGGACGGCCGCATCGTCTTTGACGGCCAGGACATCACCGAGCTCACCACCGACAAGCGCTCGCGCGCTGGCCTGTTCCTGAGCTTCCAGGCCCCGGTCGAGATTCCCGGCGTGCCGCTGTCGAGCTTTTTGCGCGCCAGCATCGCCGGCCGCCCCGGCCTGGAGATGAAGGGCAAGGAGTTCCGCCGTCGCGTCAAGGAGCTCGCGGCCGAGCTCAACATGGATACCGCCTACCTCAACCGCGAGCTGGGCGTGGGCTTCTCGGGCGGCGAGAAAAAGAAGGTCGAGATGCTCCAGCTTCTGCTGCTGCAGCCCAAGCTCGCCATCCTCGACGAGACTGACTCCGGCCTGGACGTCGATGCGCTTTCCACCGTCAGCCACGGCATGGACGCCTACCGCAAGAGCTGCGACGGCTCCATGCTCATCATCACGCATAACACGCGCATCCTGGAGCACCTGGATGTCGACCGCGTCCACGTTATGGTCAAGGGCCACATCGTGCGCGAGGACGACGCCTCGCTGATCCCCTGGATCGACAAGAACGGCTTTGAGACCTTCGAGCGCGAGGCCGCCGAGCAGCGCGCCCAGGTCGAGGCCGCCGCTGCCGAGCAGCAGGCGTAAAGGGGCGACGCAATGACCAAGAACCGCACCGAGGTCGCGGACATCGACCGCAGCCTCTACGACTTCACCTATGGCGAGGAGGGATTCGAGCGCCTCGACGCCGGCATCACGCCCGACATCGTGCGCGAGATCAGCGCCAAGAAGGACGAGCCGCAGTGGATGCTCGACCTGCGCCTCAAGTCCCTCGAAATCTTCAACCGTTTCCCGGATCCGACGTGGGGCCCCTCCATCGAGGGCCTGGACATGGACAACATCGTCACCTACGTCAAGCCCAACACCGACCAAAAGCACGACTGGGAGTCGGTGCCCGACGACATCAAGAACACTTTTGAGCGCCTGGGCATCCCCGAGGCCGAGCGCAGCTACCTGGCGGGCGTCGGCGCGCAGTACGACTCCGAGCTCGTCTACCACAACATGCAGGACACCGCGTCCAAGATGGGCATCGTCTACTCCGGCATCGAAGAGGCCCTGCACGACCCGCAGTGGGAGCCGCTCATCCACGAGAAGTTTATGACGCTCATCCCGCCCACCGACCACAAGTTTGCGGCCTTGCACGGTGCCGTGTGGTCGGGCGGCTCGTTTGTCTACGTGCCCAAGGGCACCAAGCTCGACTTCCCGCTGCAGAGCTACTTCCGCCTCAACGCCAAGGGCGCCGGTCAGTTTGAGCACACGCTCATCATCGTCGAGGACGATGCCGACCTGCACTTTATCGAGGGCTGCTCCGCGCCCAAGTACAACGTGGCCAACCTCCACGCCGGCGCCGTCGAGCTCTTTGTGGGCAAGCGCGCGCACCTGCGCTACTCGACCATCGAGAACTGGTCCAAGAACATGTACAACCTCAACACCAAGCGTGCGCGCGTGGACGAGGACGGCGACATCGAGTGGATCAGCGGCTCCTTCGGCAGCCACGTGGGTTACCTTTACCCCATGAGCGTGCTCAACGGCCGCCGCGCCCGCTCGAGCTTTACCGGCATCACCTTTGCCGGTGCCGGCCAGAACCTCGACACCGGCTGCAAGGTCGTACTTAACGCGCCAGAGACCTCGGCAACCGTCGAGACCAAGGGCATCTCCAAGAGCGGCGGCATCCAGACCTTCCGCAGCTCTATCGTGGCCACGCCCAAGGCCGAGGGCTCCAAGGCAACCGTGAGCTGCCAGTCACTGATGCTCGACGACCAAAGCCGCTCCGACACCATCCCCGCCATGGACATCCGCGCCAAGAACGTCGACGTCGGCCACGAGGCCACCATCGGCCGCATCGGCGACGATAAGGTGTTCTACCTGATGAGCCGCGGTATCTCGGAGGAAGAGGCCCGTACCATGATCGTCAACGGCTTTGCCAACCCGGTCTCCAAGGAGCTACCGCTGGAGTACGCCGTCGAGATGAACAACCTGATCAAGCTCGAGATGGAAGGAGCGATCGGATAATGAAACAGGAAACCAACACTGCTGCTACCACGCTCGAGCAGGTCAATGCGATGCCCGCAGCAACCTGGGGCTGGTTGAAAATGAACCAGACTAAGCTCGAGCTTTCGGACGAACTTGTCGCCGCTCCCGCCGAGGCCGTTGAGGTCGAGGGCCTGGACGAGCAGTTCGCCGGCTCGGCCGACGTCTTCGACGCTGCCATGGACGCCATGGCCGAGCGCTTCCCTGAGCGCCGTACCGCTGCCCCCGGCGATGCCGCCGATCGCGCCCGCATCACGCCCGAGACCGAGCTCGACGTGCCCGCCACCTCTGTCTACCAGGCCGGCGCTATCAAGCTCGAGGAGGAACTCTCCCCCGCTGAGGCCTTCGAGACCGGTATGGGCGAGGCTGCCTACACCTATCTGGCCGGCCACGCCACCAAGCGCATCGTCATCGACGTGCCCGCCTACGGACGCGCCACGGTCACCGTGCGTGTAAGCGGCGTCGACGCGGCGGCGGCCATCGCCGCAATCGACGTCGTCGCCCGCCCGCAGGCAACGCTCGACCTGCAGATCGCCCTAGACTCCCCCGTTGCCGGCGAGGGCGTCGTGGGCTCCGTGCTGCGCGTGTGCGCGCACGAATACGCCACCGTCAACGTGGCCTGCACACAGACGCTCGATGACAGCTGGATCGCACTCGACGACACCGGCCTGTTCCTGGACGAGGGCGCGCACGTCAACGTGCAGCACACTGTCCTGGGTGCCGGCGCCAGCGCCACTGGCCTTGCCGGCGACCTGCTGGGCGACACCGCCAAGGTGACCATCGATACCGATTACCTGGGCGCCCGCGAGCAGGTGCGAGACTTTAACTACGAGCTGCGCCACCGCGGCCGCAAGACCGAGTGCGAAATCGACGCCAACGGCGTGCTGACCGGCACGTCCAAGAAGGTCTACCGCGGCACCA
>CABRFW010000023.1 GCA_902470265.1 uncultured Collinsella sp. | reverse complement strand
CACGAGAAGCACTTGCCTGTTGTCGAGACCGAGCGTGACGGTCACGTGATTCGCGCACGCGTTGGCTCGGTCGAGCACCCCAGCCTGCCCGAGCACTACATTGAGTGGATCGCACTTGAGGCCGAGGGCCGCTTAGAGGTTCATTACCTTGAGCCCGGCATGAAACCCGCGACGTTTTTTGCGGGCGGCTCCAAGACCGGTACCGTCTATGCCTACTGCAACCTGCACGGGCTGTGGTCCGCGACATTCTAGGAGCGCGCCCCCGCTCGGGGTATCATAGCTAGCATATGCACATGCAAGCGCCGACTGCATTATGCGGCCGGCGCTTTTACTACGATTTCGATGGATTACGACGGAAAGGGCTGAGCCATGAAGCTCGCGCTTGCACAGATCGATATGCGCTTGGGTGATATTGAGGGCATTTGCGGCCGCATCGAGGACCAGGCTCGTCTGGCCCACGAGCGCGGGGCGCGCGTGCTGTGCGTTCCGGCTCCGCTCTTTATGGGCGCCATGCCCGGTGGCCTGGTGGGCACTGCCGACTTTGAGCACGACATGCTTGCCGGCTTGACTGGTGTCGCCGAGCGTATCCAGGAGCTTGACATGATCTGCGTCGTGCCCGCGGCGGTTTCGTTTGAGGGCCAGCCGCTGCTCGACTACATGATGCTCAAGGACGGTCATGTGGTGCCGGCGCGTTCGAGCATTGCCCTGCAGCGTGGCGAGAACAACGACACGCGTTGGGCGCCGCCGGTGTTCGACGTGGACGGCGTGCGCATCGCCGTGATTTTTGACTTGGACCGCGAACTCGAGATGTTGCCGACCGGTGTTGACCTCATTGCGTATTTCCAATTCAATGCGTTTGACATGACCGACCGCGAGACTGCCGCCATTGCCGCTGTTCGCAGCGGCGCCTACCGCAAGATCGCATCCAAGCGCAGCGTGTGGTTTGCCTGTATAGCGCCGGTCGGTGCCTATGACGAGTCGGTGTATACCGGCGGTTCGTTTGTGCTCGACGACTGCGGTCGCGTGGTGGCCCAAGCGCCGTGTTTTGAGGAGAGCCTGCTGGTTCAGGAGATTCAGCGCGGCGTGATGCTTGATGCCCTGGAAAATCACGAACTGCCCGAGTTCCGTTCCGAGGAGTGGCTGTGGCAGGCGCTGGTGCTCGCCGTGCGCGATAACGCCCGAGCCCACGGTGCGTCGCGTGCTGTGGTGGCACTCGAGGGTGACTTGCCGTCGTCCCTGCTGGCGGCGCTGGCCGTCGACGCCCTGGGTCCGCGCAATGTGATTGGCCTGGTGCTGGGGCGCAACCGTATCTTTACGCCGGCGCAGGAAGAGGCCGAGGCTGCCCGCTGTGCCGCCGTCCGCGCCATCGCCGAGCGTCTGCACATTCGCACCGTCGAGCGCGATGCACCGGATGCGGCGCGTGTGCTCGATCGCGACGTGTCGGCGGGCGATGCCGAGCGCCTGCGCTCGCGCACGCTGGGCCTGATGCTGGAGGATACGGCGCTCGAGCTGGGTGCGATGGCGCTGAGCCCGCTGTCCAAAACCGAGTACGCGCTGGCGGCGCCGGCGCTTTGCGGCGGCTACCAGGGCGACTTTGCGCCCTTTGGCGATGTGTACCTGTCGACGCTTGAGTTTGTGGCGCGTGTGCGCAACCGCACGTCTGCCGTGGTGCCCCAAGAGCTCGTGACGCTCAACGCAGTGGAAGATTGTATGGAGCGCGTGCTGGCGCAGGCGCTCTCGACGCTCGACGGTCCGGTCGATATGCTCGACCGTGCGGCACAGCTGCTCGGCGGGCTTGAGCCGGGTGAGGTCGATGGCGCGCTCGAGGCGCACGTGGACCGCAATCGATCTTTCGACGACATCCCGATGGCCGCTGGCAAGCCTGAGGCTTGCTCGCTGCTGCTGATGCTCGTTCGACAGGGTGAGGCTGCCCGCCGCATGTTGCCGATGGCGCCGATCGTCTCGGCCCGTTCGTTTGCCGAGCGTGCCTGGCCGTATATGCTCGCGTGGTCCGACCTGGGGCTTAACGGCAAGGAGCGTATGACGGTCGATTCGCTGGCGCGCGCCGAGGTGCGCCGTTTTGCTGACGAGGATACGAGCGAGCGCGTGCGAAACGAGATGATGGGCGTGCTGGGCGAGCTACTGGGTATTTCGCCCGAGCAAATGGAGGAGCTGCGCTCTGAGGACGGTCAGCGTCGTTTACACGAGGGAATGAAAAAGTTCGAGGGCGAGGTTCAGGACGCCATCGATAAGATGATGGGCGGCCAGGGTGGCCCGCAGGGTGGGCCCCAGGGTGGCCCGATGCCGCATCCGCCGGTTGATCCCCGACAGTTCCCATTCTTCTCGCAGAACTAAACTGGGGATGGGATTCGCTGCCAACCCCGATACTTCAACTAAGCATCTTGACCCCGTTGTGTTATTCTAGAACAGACGTTCGTGAATGATGCGCGGGGCCTTGCCTTGTGCTGTGCTGGTGACGAGGGGAGGTTGGCTTGGTTATCTTGGGCATTGACCCCGGTTTGGCCCATACGGGTTGGGGGATTATCGAGGAGCGGCGTGGCGAGGTTCGCTGCCGTGCCTACGGTTGCATCGAGACCAGCGCGGGCAGCCCGCTCGCGGTGCGCCTGTCGCATATCGCCCGTGACCTTAAGGATGTCGTCGAGCGTTATCGACCCGACACGGCTGCTGTCGAGAGCATCTACTTTGGCGCCAACGTTCGTTCGGCCATCCCCACGGCGCATGCCCGCGGTGCTGCACTCGTCGCACTTTCGGAATGCGCGCTCGAGATTGGCGAGTACACGCCCATGCAGATCAAACAGGCTGTGGTGGGCACTGGCGCCGCGGACAAGCGGCAGGTCGCCTACATGGTACGCACACTCACACAGCTCGATCACGACCCGCATCCCGACCATGCCGCCGATGCCCTGGCCTGCGCCATCTGCCACGTAAACCTCAGCCGCACCCGCGCCCTCACCGGTGGCGAGTTCTATCAACAGAGAGGAACCGGATACTGATGATTTCCCAGCTCCACGGAACGCTTGTCGAGGCCACGATGAGCTCTGCTGTCGTCGATGTGTCGGGCGTTGGCTTTGAGCTCGGCATCTCGGGCAGCACTGCGGCCACGTTGCCGACGCCCGGTGGCGAGGTCTGCCTCTACACGCGTATGCAGGTGCGCGAGGACGCCATGACACTTTTCGGTTTTTCCTCAAAGGATGAGCGCATGATGTTCGACCGGCTCGTGTCCGTTTCGGGCGTTGGCCCGCGCCTGGCGCTTGCCGTGCTTTCCACCTATACCGTGGGGCAGCTGTATTCGCTGGTGATGGCCGAGGACGACAAGGGCATGGCCAAGGTACCCGGTGTGGGCAAAAAGACAGCTCAGCGCCTGATCCTGGAACTCAAGAGCACCTTTGCCAAGGATAAGGGCTTTGTGCCGGTCGACGTGATTCCCGGACAGGTTGCGATGCCCGTGCCCGCTGCCGCTCCCTCGGTGATCGATGATGCCCGTGCGGCGCTCCTTTCCATGGGCTTTAGCCCGCAGGAGACCGATGTTGCCCTGAGCGGGTATGATGGGCAGAATATGCGTGTCGAGGATCTGCTCGGCGCGGCGCTTAAGCGACTCGGAATGGATGCGTGATGTGGGAAGCCGATGACTCTCAGGACTTGTGGGCGACGCCCGGTAACTCGCCGGCGGCATCCATGGCGCACGGCGAGCGCATGGTGGGCTCGGAGCTGACGGCCGAGGACCTCGATGTCGACCGCACTTTGCGCCCCCAGCGCCTGGACGACTACTGCGGCCAGGAGCACATCAAGCAGAGCCTGCGCGTGTTGATCGAAGCGGCGCAGAACCGTGGCGAGACGCTCGACCACGTGATTTTCTCGGGTCCTCCGGGCCTGGGCAAGACCACGCTGGCCACCGTTATCGCCAACGAGCTGGGCGCTCAGATCAAGACCACGAGTGGCCCCGCCATCGCGCGCACGGGCGACCTGGCGGCCATCCTTACTAACTTGCAGCCGGGTGATGTGCTGTTTATCGACGAGATCCACCGCCTCAACCGTTCGGTCGAGGAGGTCCTGTACCCCGCGATGGAGGACTTTGCCCTCGATATCGTGATTGGCAAGGGTCCGGCGGCGCGCTCGATTCGCCTGGATATCCCCAAGTTTACGCTGGTAGCGGCAACGACTCGCTCGGGCATGTTGACCGGCCCACTACGCGACCGTTTTGGCATTTCGTATCGCCTGGATTACTACACCGTCGAGGAGCTCGCCCAGATTGTGACACGCTCGGCGACCATTCTGGGTGTGACGATCGACCATGCCAGTGCACTCGAGATCGGCTCGCGTTCCCGCGGTACGCCGCGTCTTGCCAACCGTCTGCTCAAGCGCGTGCGCGACTACGCGCAGGTGCGCGGCAACGGTCCTATTGAGCTTGACATTTGCCGTCAGGCGCTCGAGTTCTTTGAGATCGACGAGCTTGGTCTGGACTGGATGGACATTCGCATCTTGGAGACGCTTGCCAAGACGTTCTCCGGCCGTGCCGTGGGCCTGACGACGCTTGCTAGCGCGGTGGGCGAGGACCCGGGTACGCTTGAGGATGTCTACGAGCCCTATCTGCTGCAGTGCGGCTTGATGATTCGCACGCCCCAGGGCCGCCAGGCAACGCTTCGCACCTTTGAGCATTTGGGTATTGAACCGACCCTGTAGGAATGGGCTTGTTTTAGCGCATCTGTAGGCTATCGCTGGGCATCGGGTAAACATATCGCCGTTCATCGGTTATGGGCGTTTTACTATTGCGCGCCCGTGCTATGCTGAATTGGTCTTTTTCTCATTCGGTAACGAAAGGACCGCCCATGCCTACTGACATCGAAATCGCACGTTCTGTCACGCCGCTGCCTATTACCGAGGTGGCCAAGAACGCCGGCGTCGACGTTAAGCACCTGATTCCGTACGGCTTCGACAAGGCTAAGGTCGACTATTCACTGCTCAACGAGCCGACTGACCACCAGGCCAAGCTCGTCCTCGTGACTGCTATCAACCCAACGCCTGCGGGCGAGGGTAAGACCACCACGACCATCGGTCTGGCCGATGGCCTGCGCCGTCGCGGCGTCAAGAGTGCCGTGGCCCTGCGCGAGCCTTCGCTCGGTCCCGTCTTTGGCGTTAAGGGCGGTGCTGCCGGCGGCGGCTGGGCCCAGGTCATCCCCATGGAGGACATCAACCTGCACTTTACCGGCGACTTCCATGCTATCGGTGCCGCCAACAACCTGCTGGCCGCCATGCTTGATAACCACATCCAGCAGGGCAATCAGCTCGGCATTGACGTTAAGCGCATCACTTGGAAGCGCGTCGTCGATATGAACGACCGCCAGCTGCGTCATGTCATCGACGGCATTGGCGGTAAGGCCCAGGGCGTGCCGCGCGAGGACGGCTTCGACATCACTGTTGCCTCCGAGGTCATGGCGATCTTGTGCCTGTCCACGAGCATCAACGATCTTAAAGAACGCTTGGGCGAGATCGTTGTCGGCTACAGCTATGCTGGCAAGCCCGTCCGCGCACGCGACCTTAAGGCCCAGGGAGCTATGGCCGCACTGCTCAAGGATGCGCTCAAGCCCAATCTGGTGCAGACGCTTGAGGGTACGCCCGCGTTTGTCCACGGCGGCCCCTTCGCCAATATCGCCCACGGCTGCAACTCCATCATGGCCACGCGTATGGCTATGCGTTTTGGCGATGTCGCCATTACCGAGGCCGGTTTCGGTGCCGACTTGGGTGCCGAGAAATTCCTCGACATCAAGTGCCGCATGACGGGCGTTCGTCCCAACGCCGTCGTGGTCGTCGCCACCGCTCGCGCCCTTAAGTACAACGGCGGTGTTGCCAAGGCCGATCTTAACGAGGAGAACCTCGAGGCCCTTAAGGCCGGTATGCCCAACCTGCTGCGTCACGTCGACAACATCCAGAACGTTTATGGTCTGCCCTGCGTAGTCGCCATCAACCGCTTCCCGACGGACACCGAGGCCGAGCTTGCGCTCATCGAGTCCGAGTGTCAGAAGCTCGGCGTCAACGTTAAGCTTTCCGAGGTCTGGGCCAAGGGCGGCGAGGGCGCGCTCGAGCTTGCCGATGAGGTCATGCGTCTGATTGAGCAGCCGAGCGAGCTCAAGTTTGCCTATGAGGACGGCGCTGATGTCGCTGATGCCCTCGAGGCCGTTGCCACCAAGGTCTACCGCGCCGACGGCGTTGACTTTACGCCGGCCGCCAAGCGCCAGCTCGCCGAGCTGCGCGAGAACGGCTTTGGCAACCTGCCGGTGTGCGTCGCCAAGACGCAGTACAGCTTTAGTGACAACGCCAAGGCCCTGGGCGCTCCCGAGAACTTCCGCATCACCGTGCGTGAGCTCAAGGTTTCTGCCGGCGCCCACTTTGTGGTCGCGCTGACCGGCAGTGTTCTGACCATGCCGGGCCTGCCCAAGGTGCCCGCGGCCGAAAACATCGACGTCGACAACGACGGCAACATCACCGGCCTGTTCTAAGTCTGCTGTCCATAGCTGCTTGTCCGCCCCGCCGTGCCCACACAAGGCCCGGCGGGACTTTTTGATCCTTAGGCCCGCGCATGTCTTGTAGATACCGACAGGCTCTGCCCATCATAGGCTTTTGCGCGGGTAGAATGCATGGATAACTTGATGCTCACGCGCGACGGAAAGGAATCGTTGCATGGATCAGGACAAGACAACCGTGATGGGCGACTACGGTTCCGCGCAGGCTGGCGATAGCGCCGATACGACCCGCGTTGTTCCCAACCCCGGTTATACCGACCCCGCCGCGACGCAGCCTTCTGCCGAGCCCACCCGGGTTATGGGCTATGGCGACACGGCGCAGGATTCTTATGCTGCATCTTCGCAAGGCCCCTATGGCAACGCAGCTCCGGACCCGTTTGATTACGCGCCGCAGGATTCTTATGCTGCCTCGACACCGAATCCTTATGATGACCTGCCGCAGAATCCCATTCCGCAGCCTCAGCAGACGACGTATATGCCTCGCACGGCGCAGCCTCGCTATGAGTCGCGCGAGCCGTATCGCGAGTACCCCAAGTCGATTCCGCAATATGGCGAGGACGAGGAGAAGAAGCCGTCGCGTTCGTCGAGCGTGATCAAGAAGATCCTGATTGTGCTGGCGATCTTCTTTGCCCTCTCGATTGTGTTTGCCATCGTGTCGGGCATGCTCAACAAGCGAGGGAGTTCAATGGCCGATACCGCTGCCGAGCAAACCGAATCCGCCTCGTCTAGCACCGTCGATCTGAGCGATATCCCGGGGCAGTACTGGTCCAACGCCAAGAAGCTCCTCAAGTCGCGCGGCGCCGATCTTTCGAATGCCGTGGTCCTGACTGATGATGGCTCAACGCCCGTCGTCGATTCCAACTGGGTCGTTACTTCTGCCTACTATAACGACAACGGCAACCTCGAAATTCAACTCACGCACAAGATTAGCTCGGGCAACTCGTCCGACGGCCAAAGCGGTACCGACAGCTCGAGTTCCAATACGCTGGAGGACTTGAGCAACAAGGCACAGGAGCTTGGGGATAAGGCCCAAGAGCTGGGTGACACGGCTCAGAATCTCGGCGATACCGCGCAGAGCCTGGGCGATATGGCAACGAACGCCTGGGATGCCCTGCAAAACGGCATTTCGGGCGCGCAGGGAAACTAGCTGTTAAGTGGGCTACAGCTGCTCGGCCGGACGGTCGGGCGAGCTAAAGCCTGAGTCAAACGTAACGACGCACGAGACGTTGGGCCGGCGCTCGTGCACGATGCGCGTGACGAGCTCCAGCAGCTCCTCGTCGGATATGTCAAAGCCGTCGGGACGCACCAGGTCAAACGAAACGAACCCGTCGTGCTCGTGCAGGTCGTGGATGGAGAGCGCGGGGTCGATCTGCATGACGCCGCGCTTGACCCAGCCGCGCAGGTCGTCGCCGGTTGTCGCGATGGGGTCGCAGTGCAGCGTGATATCGATGCCCATTTGGCGCTTGATGTCGTGCTCGATGGTGTCCAAAATCTCGTGGTGCTCAAATGCGTCGCCCTCGCCGGGCATCTCCACGTGGGCGCTGGCAAACTGACGACCGGGGCCGTAGTCGTGCACCATGAGGTCGTGTGTGCCCAAGACCTGGGGGTACGACATAATCCTGTCGCGGATTTCCTGGACGAGCTTGGGGTCGGGCGCTTGTCCCAGCAACGGGCTGATGGCGTCGCGCACTAGGCCCATGCCGCTGATGCAGATGAAGATGCCCACACCCAGGCCTGCCCAGCCATCGAGGTCAAAGCCGGTCGTCTGCGAAATAAGCGCCGCCACCAAGACCGAGCCCGAGGTGATGACGTCGTTTTTGGAGTCCTGCGCCGTGGCGATGAGCGTTTCGGAATCGATGCGGTTACCCAGCGTGCGGTTGAACGCGGCCATCCAGAGCTTTACGAGCATGGACGTAGCCAGTGCCGCAAGGGAAATGAACGTGTAAGCGGTGGGCGAGGGCTTGATGATCTTGGTGATCGACTCGAGGATTAGGTTGATGCCGACGGCACAAACCAGGACGGCGACAAACAGACCAGCCAGGTACTCGTAGCGGCCGTGGCCGTAAGGGTGGCCCTCGTCTGCCGGGCGGCTGGCAAGGCGGAACCCGAGCAGGCTCACGATGTTGCTCGAGGCATCGGAGAGGTTGTTGAAGGCATCGGCGATAAGCGAGACGGAGCCGGCGAGCAGGCCCGCGATGCCCTTGGCCAGGCACAGGGTGATGTTGAGGCCAATGCAGATGAGGCTTGCGGCAAAGCCCGCGTTGGTGCGGCAAGATGCATCGACCGGCTCGCCCTCGCTGCCGGGAACAAGCGTATGTACCAGCCGATTTACAAATAGCATAGCGGTCGTCCTCACAATCATGTTTAAGGGGATAGTGTAGCTCGCGCGGGGGCGCCGTGCACCGATGCTCAGAAAATGCAGCAATAGTCTGCCGGTGCTAACGAGCGAGCCTTCCCGTCTGCCAAGGTGGTCCATTTTGGGCCACATGGGTATGGGCATGTGCCTGTTTGCTCGACATACTTAATGTCGACAGCCCCTGCGCAAAGGAGAATGTATCCATGGACGAGATGTTTGCCATCAAATGCCAAAACTGCGGCGGCCCTATGTACTCACACCAAGCTAAACGCAGCTTTGAGTGCGCCTATTGCGGCACGGTCATCCCATGGCAGGCGGACGCCGGAGAGCCCAAGAGCGCTTTGGGCATTCGTCATACGCCGTTGACGGTGGTGGATGGATTGCTCAAGCTCACGCATGTGTCGCAACTCGAGCGCCCGGAGGACCCGGACTGGTATTTCTTCAATTCGTACTGGCGCAATCAGTCGGTCCTGGAACATCTGCTGTGGGAGGATCGCGGCACGGCGCAGGAGTTCCAAGAGGCCACGCATGTGAGCATTCCTTGCCCCTTCTGCGGAGCGTCCTTTGAGGGCGAGTCAACGCAGCGTGTGTTTGAGTGCCCGTCCTGCGGCAATAAGATCGGCGTTGCCGACCTGCTCAAGCCCGGTACGTTTAGCAAGCGCCTGACCTTGGGCGTGGGTGCGGAGTATGTGCCGGAGCAGGGTATTCCCTGCGAAATCTCGCCGCAGCAGGCACGTGCCAACGCGCTGCAGCTGGTGCGCCAGTACCCGGATGCCTTTGCCGGGCACGACGTGGAAGACGCGATCCAAAACGACATGATGCTCTTCTATTTCCCCATGGCGCTGGCGGACCTGCGTATGATGGCGAGCTTCCCGGGCAAGGGCCTGAGCAAGGAGACCCTGGTGTACTACGAGGTGCTCGATTGGGCATACCCCAGGGCCAACTACCTGGACGTTCGCCTTATGGGCATCTTGGAACCGTGGGACTTTGCCAAGGTGGGGCCGTTCGATCCCGCCATGCAGGAGGGTGACTTCCGCGTTGTCTCCGTCGATGCGTCCACCAAGGACCAGGTGGTCATTGATAAGCTGGCGCTCGACGTTGCCGGCAACGATGCCGAGGCGGTGCTGGGGCTCAATAAAAAGAGCATCCGCACCTGGGCGCGCAAGGCCCGCAAGCACAAGGACGGTCTGGTTATGGTGCCGGTCTACTTTGTCGATCGTCCGGCGTCGGATAGCCGCGATGGCGAGCAAGTGCGCATCGCCGTGAACGGCCAGACGGGCCGCGCGGCCGCGGTGGTGTTTAGCGACAAGCGCGAAACGCATATTGTGGCGCCGCTCAACCCGAGCCTGCATCTGTCCGGCGAAAGTACCGTGCATGCCACGCCCATCGAGGTCAAATACGTTAAATCGCCGTTCCTATACCAGATCGTGCACCGTGGAGGCGGCGAGCAACCACGTCAGGTGGCAGCAGCGGCCGAGGGTTCTTACCGAGAGGAGAAGCCTAAACGCAAGGGCTTGTTCGCTGCGATCTTTGGGAAGTAGGGGAGTAGCGCCGGTTGTTGCCGTAACGTGATGGCCGGGGGTGCGGCGCCCTCTTTCATGATGCGGGCTGCCGTCTGATTGTTTGAGGGTGCCAGATGTAAATAAACAGTGGGGCGGCTGCAAAAGAGCCGCCCCACCGGGTAAAATCAGGTTGTGCCGCGGAACCCGCTCCTCAGTCGGTCAACTTTGGAAGCGCGGGCAACGCAGGTGCTATCGTCTTAAAGGGTCGGCTGCAACCGGCCCTTTTCTGTGGCAACCAATGGGCCCACATCAGAAGAAGGTCGCGTTTTTGCCTGTCAGGTCACGCTCTCCAGCCACGGCTAGAATGTCGTCGCCGGCGTCCATGACCGGTATTGTTTCGTAGCGTGCGTCGCAACCGTGAGTGCGCCTGCGACGGCTGCGGTGGTTTCGGTCGCAACGTGCTGCTATCCTTGCACTTCGCCATTAGACGCTTCGTTGATGGCGCGGTACTCGGCACTTAGCTCGCGCGCCAGCTCTTCCTTGCTTGGAAGATACGGCAGGTATTTGGCGGCAAACACTTGGTCGTTGTCTTCGGGCAGCGTGTACTCGACGATCGAATCGCTTTTGTCCGCGCAGAGCACGATGCCTATGGGCGGATTGTCGCCTTCGTTCATGAGCTCGCGCGTGTAGTAGTTCACATACATTTGCATCTGGCCCAGGTCCTGATGCGTAAGGTCATCGGTCTTAAGGTCGATGAGCACGAAGCAGCGCATCAGATAGTTGTAAAAAACAAGGTCAATATAGAAATGGCGCCCATCAAAGGTGATGCGCTTTTGGCGCGCCTCGAAAGCGAAGCCACGGCCAAGCTCCAGCAGGAACTTCTGAAGATGCGTGATGAGCGCCTGCTCTAGATCGCTCTCGCGAAACGCAGTATCGTCCGAGAAACCTAAAAACTCCAGTACATATGGATCGCGGATGATATCCTCGGGGCGACGAGCTGGGGCGCTCTTTTGGATTTCCTGGGTGACAGCCTCCTTGTCCTTGCTGGCAAGTAGGCGCTCGCGGAACATGGTGTTGATCTGGCGTTCGAGCTGGCGCGTGCTCCAGCGAGAGTCGGCGCATTCGTTCATGTACCAGGTGCGAGCTTCGGGGTCAGGAATGCGTATTAACCTGCGGTAATGTGTCCAGCTCAATTCGGGACGCAGTGAGTCCCGAATTGGAAATGCAAGATAGAACTGACGCATTTTGCGCAGCTCTCTTGCTTCAAAACCTTTACCAAAATCCTTGGTAAGTCTGATTGCGAGGGCCTTGAGCAGTGCCTCTCCATACTTGGCGCGCTCCTCTCCGCCCTGCTCATCAACAATGCTCTTGCCGATCTCCCAATACGCCTCAACCATCGCAAAGTTAACGGCGGTATAGGCCTTGTCGCGAGCGGCGTTGAGAATTGAGAAGACCTGCTTGTAAAAACCTTCGGGCACGATTGCCGATTCTCCACGGTTTACCAGTTCGCCCATCACTGTCGCCCCACTTTCCTCTTGTGGAATGCATGTTTATCGCATTTAGTTTAAAGCCTCGCGCGGACACGAATTGCTTTGCTGTCTGGCACCTTCGCATGGGAGCCTTGCGGTGACTAAAATGTGGCCATAGAGGCAGTTTTAGCGAATCCCACGGGAGTGACGCGTATGGACAATAACACGCTGCTATTCCAGGACAAAGGTTCGGGTAGGTATAAAGACGTCAAGATCTACCCCAACCGTATTGAGGTGCTCAAGAAGGGCACTTTTGGTGGCAAGCACACCGAGATTGTCTATCTTAAGGACATTACGGGGGTCAACAGGATCAAGGGCCGCGATGTTTTTCTGCGTAACAGGCTGTTGACTGCTTGTGTTTTTAGCCTGAGCAGCCGTGCGAAGGCCCAGGAGTTTGTTAACGCGCTGAACATGGTGATGTAGCCTATGGCGGCGTTTGGGCCAAGGTAAAAATCGGGGGCACAGAACGGTGTCCTGCGCCCCTCGTCGAGTCGATGTGTCCAAAAGGGTCGGCTTGCCTATTCGCTAGCGCCTTTGTTGCTTTCGCGGTCACTGGCAAGCATTGCTGCGCCGGCGACCGTCGTCGCCACGGCGGCAGCGGCGAGCCCGGCGGCGATGCCAGAGCCGTCGCCCGTGCCGGCGAGCTTCTCGCCCGAGCCCTTGCTCTTGTTGCCCTTGCCGTTCTTGTCGGCGCTGTCCTTGGCGGCATCGTTGCCGTTGCCGCCGCCGGTACCGTTGCCGGTGTCGCCCGCGTTGCCCGAAGTCGTCACAGTAAAGCTTGCGGCTCCGTCGGTGGCAAGCGTGTAGTTTTGCGCCGCGTCGCCCAACAGGCCTTTCGCACGCACCCAATACGTCCCCGCGGCAAATGCCTCGCCCTCGGCCATTGCCGTGCCCGGAGCGCCGTCCGCGTCGTGCACAAACTCGA
>CABRFW010000022.1 GCA_902470265.1 uncultured Collinsella sp. | reverse complement strand
CGCGCGTCGTGACCGGTCCGCACTGGAGCGCCTCGATGAGCTGACGCTGGCGAACGGCGGTCTTGGGCGGCGTATAGTCAAATCCCTCGGGCGTGAGCATGACCCAGCGGTTTTGGATAGGCTTGACGGCGGGACGTTCAACCGTCCACACGCCATCGTCGCCCTTGACCACACGCGGGCTTCCACCCGGTGGCAAGAACAGGCGCAGGCACTCGGAAAGTGTCGCAACATACTCGCGGCTCATCCAGCACGCGATACGGGCAGCCTCGGCGGTAAAGAGCGGCTTGCTGAGGATAGCTTCGATAGGCTTGATACGCGCGGGATCGAGAGCGTCGTTACCTTGCAGGTCGGCCAGCTCGGGCGCGATGTCGACGATGTAGCCCGCGGCCGCACGGTTGCCAAAATGAACTAGGACGGTGGAGCCGATCTGGGCCTCGTTGGCGAGTGGCTGCGGAATGCCGTAGGCAAACGGCTCGGACAGCGCACGCGTCGGGATGTCGAGAACCACGCTCGCATAGGCGGCGATGGGCTCAGGTGCAGGTTTAAGCTGCGTCGGGGCGGCGGCAGGAGCCGCGGACTTCGGAGTCTCCTCCGGTTCCGGCGAACCAAACAGCGAAAGTTGCTCGGCCATGGCCCCAGCACCTCCTATCCCATACGTCTACAGAAACAAGAGCCCCGCTCTGAGTGAACGGGGCTCGGATAAAAACGTTTGCGCAGCGATTACAGCGCCATCGTGCGGGCGCGGTCGATGCGCGCCAGGCAGTCGTCACGACCGACGAGCGCCATGGTCTCGCCCAGCGGAGGGCTCACCATGTTGCCGCAGACGGCGACGCGCACGGCCTGGAACACCACGCGCTTCTTGAGGTCCATCTGCTCAGGCAGCGGTTCAAGCGCGGCGTCGATGTTGGCAGCCGTCCACTCGTTCACACCCTCGAGCGCGGCCTTGGCGGCATCAAGAATGGCACCCATGCCCTCCTTGGCCAGGCCCTTGTTGACGGATTTCTCGTCATACTCGAGCGTCTCGGCCGTAGCGAAGATGGGAGCGGCGACGGTCACGGCGTCGGCCGGCATCTTGGTGCGCGGCTTGACGATGGCGGCAAGCGCGTCGATCCAGTCCTCGCCGTACTCGACGTTACCCTCGATGAGGCCCGCCTCGTGCAGCTCGGGGACCATGATCTCGTCGGCAAACTGAGCGTCGGACATGCCGTTGATGTACTCGGCATTGACCCAGTCGAGCTTTTTGGGATCGAAGGTCGCCGGGTTCTTGGAAATGCGGTCAAGCGAGAACTTGCTGGCCAGGACATCGCGCGGGATGATCGTGGTCTCGCCGTCGAGCGACCAGCCAAGCAGCGCCAGGTAGTTGACGAACGCGTCGGGCAGGTAACCCGCGTCGCGGTACTCCTCCACCGAGGTGGCGCCATGGCGCTTGGAAAGCTTCTTGCCGTCAGCGCCCAGAATCATGGAAATATGGGCGAACGTGGGCACGGGCGCGCCGAGGGCCTCGTAGACCATGACCTGGCGCGGGGTGTTGGAAAGGTGGTCGTCGCCGCGGATGACGTGGGTGATCTTCATCATGGCGTCATCGACGACGGTCGCGAAATTGTACGTGGGCGTGCCGTCGGAGCGGAAGATGACAAAGTCGTCGAGCTCCTTGGCGTCGAAGGTCACCTCGCCATGAACGGCGTCGTGGATGACGACGTCGCCGCGGTCCTCGGGCACCTTGATGCGCAGGACGTAGGGCTCGCCGGCCTCGATGCGGCGACGGGCCTCCTCGGGATCCAAATCGCGGCAACGGCGCTGATAGCCCTGGAAGGGATCCTTGCGCTCCTGCGCGGCCTTGCGATCGGCCTCGAGCTGCTCCTTGGTGCAGAAGCAGGGATAGGCCTTGCCCTCATCCCAAAGCTGCTGGGCGGCCTGTTTGTACAGATCCAGGCGCTCGGTCTGAGCATAGGGGCCAAAGTCGCCGCCCACCTCGGGACCCTCGTCCCAGTCAAGACCCAGCCAACGCATGGCGCGCAGGATGATCTGCGTGTTCTCGTCGGTGGAACGGGTGGGGTCGGTGTCGTCGATGCGCAGGATGAACGTGCCGCCGTTTGCGCGGGCAAAAGCCCAGTTATAGATAGCGGTGCGGGCGCCGCCGATGTGCAGCTTGCCCGTCGGTGAGGGTGCAAAGCGGACGCGAACGTCTGATGCCATGGAAATCTCCTCGATTGCAGGATGGATGTCTAACCGCACCAGTATAAAGCATCAAAGCAACCTCCGCACAAAGGGCACCGACCTAGTCATTGGGGACAGACTTAAATGACCAGTCGCTGGAGACGTTCTTAGTTTAAGGCTGGTCATTTAAGTCTGTCCCCAATGAGTAGGTGCGGAAAGGGTGTGAATGTTTGATTTACGCGCTATGATGTGCCCTTGCATAGAGAGCCTGGCGGAATGGTAACGGTCGCCGGGACACGTTTTTGAAAGGACAATCATGTCAGAAGAACTTCGTTCCATCCCACCCCAACACGGGTCCTTCGTATTTACGTCGGAGTCGGTGACCGAAGGTCATCCCGATAAGATCGCTGACCAGATCAGCGACGCCGTCCTCGACGCAATCCTCGCCAAAGAAATAGAGCTCCAGGAGCAGGGCTACATCGCCCCCAACGGCGTGCCTGCCAACGTGGAGAACGTCCGCTGCGCCTGCGAGACCCTCGTGACCACCGGCACCGTCATCGTCGCCGGCGAGATTCGCACCCAGGCCTACGTCGACGTACAGGAAATCGCCCGCGGTGTTATCCGCCGCATTGGCTACAACCGTGCCAAGTTCGGTTTTGACTGCGACACCTGCGGCGTTATGAGCCTCATCCACGAGCAGTCGCCCGATATCGCCCAGGGCGTTGACGAGTCCTTCGAGACCCAGACCGGCGCTACCACCGACCCGATCGACCTGATCGGTGCCGGCGACCAGGGCATGATGTTCGGTTATGCCTCCAACGAGACCAAGACCCTCATGCCCATGCCACACTACCTGGCAAGCCGCCTGGCCGAGCGCCTGGCCGCCGTGCGTCACGACGGTACCCTCGCCTATCTGCGTCCCGACGGCAAGACCCAGGTCACCGTGCGCTACGAGGAAGGCAAGCCCGTCGAGGTCACGACCATCGTCATCTCCACGCAGCACGCCGCCGAGATCGAGGACATGGGCAAGATCAAGGCCGACCTCATCGAGCACGTCATCACCCCGGTCATGGCCGCTGAGAACATGCCGTGGGACAACGCGGACATCTACGTGAACCCCACCGGTCGCTTTGTCGTGGGCGGCCCCATGGGCGACACGGGCCTCACCGGCCGCAAGATCATCGTCGACACCTACGGCGGCTACGCCCGTCACGGCGGCGGTGCCTTTAGCGGAAAGGACTGCACCAAGGTCGACCGCTCCGCCGCGTATGCCGCGCGCTGGGTCGCCAAGAACGTGGTCGCCGCCGGCCTGGCCGACCGCTGCGAAGTCGAGCTTGCCTACGCCATCGGCGTTTCCAAGCCCCTCTCAATTATGGTCGACACCTTCGGTACCGCGAATGTTGCCGAGGACAAGATCGTCGAGGCCGTAGAGAAGACCTTCGACCTGCGCCCGGGCGCAATCATCCGCGACCTAGACCTGCGTCGCCCCATCTACGAAAAGACGGCAGCCTACGGTCACTTCGGCCGCGAAGACGCCGACTTCACCTGGGAGAAAACCGACCGAGTCGAAGAACTCAAAGCAGCCTGCGGCCTGTAATTAAGAACCGCTAAGGTCACAACAACATATGCACTTTCAAAAGAAGTACCGGTTCCAACCGGTACTTCTTTTTTATTTAACCGGTAGCGAAGATGAGCCGACCTGGGACATGGAATAGGTCACAGGCCGATAAATTTTGCAGTATAGCAACTCCAACCATGTATCCTTAGTCCCGAGGGCGGGGCATAAGGTCGATCGCGAGTTCCGCACGAGCCGGAGAGCACTTAATGTGCTCTCCGTGCGAGTCAGGACTGTCCGAGCAGGCGACCTTATATATTTGCCCTCCCCGGGGCTCCTCGCCCGAACCCCTCAGCTAGTTCTTCAGCGAGTTCAGCGGCGCCGGGAAGCGTCCACCGCGGTGGGCAAGCACGGTGCCGGCGTTGGGGTTCACCGGCATGATGGGCGCACGGCCAAACAGGCCGCCGTACTCGACGCAGTCGCCCACGCCCTTGCCAATGGCGGGAATCACGCGGACGGCCGTGGTCTTGTTGTTGATGACGCCGATGGCCATCTCGTCGGCGATGATGCCGGCGATGGTCTCGACCGGGGTGTCGCCGGGGATGGCGATCATGTCCAGGCCGACGGAGCACACGCAGGTCATAGCCTCGAGCTTCTCGAGCGAAAGCGCACCGGCCTCGACGGCGGCGATCATGCCGGCGTCCTCGGACACGGGGATAAAGGCGCCGGAGAGACCGCCCACGCTGGAGCTGGCCATGACGCCGCCCTTCTTGACGGCATCGTTGAGCATGGCGAGCGCACAGGTCGTGCCCGGGCCACCGCAGGTGCCCACGCCGATAATCTCGAGGATGCGCGCGACGGAGTCGCCGATGGCGGGTGTGGGAGCCAGCGACAGGTCGACAATGCCTTTCTCGACACCCAGACGGCGGGCTGCCTCACGGCTCATGAGCTCGCCGGCACGGGTGATCTTAAAGGCGGTCTGCTTAATCTTCTCGGCGACCTCCATCATCGATGCGGAATCGGGCAGCGTCTCCAGGGCTGCGGCCATAACGCCGGGGCCCGAGACGCCTACGTTGATGACGGCGTCGGCCTCGCCACCGCCGTGGACGGCGCCCGCCATAAACGGGGAGTCCTCGACCATATTGGCAAAGCAGACAAACTTGGACGCGCCAACGGAATCCTGGTCGGCCGTGAGTTTAGCGGCATCGATGATGGTCTGGGCGGCCATAAGCACGGCGTCCATGTTGATACCGGCGCGCAGGCTGGCGACGTTGACGCTGGAGCAGACGCGGCTCGTGGTGGCGAGCGCCTGGGGGATGGACTGGATGACGCGGCGGTCGGCGTCGCCGATGCCCTTCTGGACGAGCGCGGAGAAGCCGCCCAGGTAATCGATGCCGAGCGTCTCGGCCGCGCGGTCGAGGGCATGCGCGATGGGGGTGAGGTCCTCATCCTTGCAGCACGCGGCGATCTGCGCCACCGGGGTGACGGAAACGCGCTTGTTGACGATGGGGATACCGTACTCGCGCTCGAGGTTCTCGGCGGTCTCGACCAGATGCTCAGCCGTGTGCGTCACGTGGTCGTAGATTTTCGTGCACATGCGGTCGAGGTTCTCGTCGCCGCAACCCATGAGCGAAACACCCATGGTGATGGTCCTGATGTCGAGGTTCTGCTCCTCAACCATGCCGCGGGTTTCCGCGATTTCTGCGGGCGTGATCGCCATCCTTGCGCTCCTATCTGCCAAAACGAGCATAGTCTTATCTATTCTAACGTGCCGCACGTGCCAAGTGGCGCATGCGGCACGTTTTGGTGCTCGGTTGTTTCCGTTGTGTTACTGCCCAAAGACCTCTTCGGCGATACGGGCGCTTTCGGCGGCGTCCTTGGCGTAGTAGTCAGCGCCGATCTGCTTGGCGTATTCGGGGGTGAGCACGGCGCCGCCCACGATGATCTTGACGCCCGGCACCTCGGCATGAAGCAGCTTGATGGTCTCCTCCATGGCGACGACCGTGGTAGTCATAAGCGCCGAGAGGCCGACGAGTTTGATATCGCGCTCCTTGACGGTCTTGAGTACCTCCTGCGGATCGACGTCGCGGCCCAGGTCAAAGACGGTGTAGCCGTAGTTATCAAGCAGCATCTTGACGATGTTCTTACCGATGTCGTGGATATCGCCCTTGACGGTGGCCACGCAGATCTTGCCCTTGTCGGCGATCTCACCGGCGGGCATCAGCCGCTTGATGGTGTCGAAGCCCACGCGTGCGGCCTCGGCCGAGGCCATGAGCTGCGGCAGGAAGAACTTGCCCTGGTCAAAGAGGACGCCAACCTCGTCGAGGGCGGGGATAAAGTGGTTGTTGATAAGATCCATAGCGTCGTGGTCGGCCAGCAGGCGCTCAGTCTCGGTCGCGATCTCGCCCTTACGGCCCGAGACGACCATGCGACGAATTGGGTCGTCGTTGCCGTCGGTGCCGGCGGTGCCAGCAGCGGACACGGTGTCGGTCGATGCGGCCTGAGCAGCTGCCGGGTTTGCGGCGATCTTGTACGGATCGGTCCAGCCGGCGTAGCGCTCGATGTATCCGGTCGAGCCCTCGTCCTCAACGCTCAGGACGCGATAGCTGTAGACGGTATCCATAAAGCGCTTGGAGCCCGGGTTCATGATGGGGGCGTCCAGGCCCGCGCCGAAGGCGGCGGCCAAAAAGACCGAACCCAGCAGCGGGCGGGCAGGCAGGCCAAAGCTGATGTTCGACACGCCGAGCGCGCATTTGACGCCCAGACGCTCCTTGCACAGGGACATGGCGCGCAGGATCTGTTCGGCCTGGCGTTGATTGGTCGAGGCGGTCATGACCAGGCAGTCGATGAGGATGCGGTCCGGGCCGATGCCGTAGCGGGCGGCCTCGGCCACGATGCGCTCGGCGATGGCGAAGCGGGCCTCGGCGGTATCGGGGATGCCGCCTTCGTCGAGCGTAAGGCCGACAACGTTGGTGCCGTAGTGGGCGACCAGCGGAAAGATCTCATCCATGATCTGCTGCTTGCCATTGACCGAGTTGATGATGGGCTTGCCGGCGTAGCGGCGCACGGCGGCCTCGACGGCTGCGGGGTCGGTGGAGTCGATCTGCAGCGGCAGCAGCGTGGAGCCCTGGAGCTGTTCGGTCGCCTGTTGGATGATCTTGACCTCGTCGATCTCGGGCAGGCCCACGTTGACGTCCAGAATGTCGGCGCCCTGTTCCTGCTGGCTGATGCCCTGGCTCACAACGTAGTCCAGGTCGCCGTCGCGCAGGGCCTGCTGCAGGCGCTTTTTGCCGGTGGGGTTGATGCGCTCGCCGATGACGGCGATCTTGTGGCCGTCGCAGGGAAGGTCCACGACCGTTTGGGCGCTCGTGACCGACATGCTGGGCTTGCGGCGGCGCGGGCTGGGCGTGTGGTTGTCGATAAGCGTGCGCAGGGCCGCCATGTGCGCCGGCGTGGTGCCGCAGCAGCCGCCCACGACGCTCACGCCGTCGGCGATCATGCCGGCGACGGCCTCGGCGTATTCGGGGGCTTGGATATCAAAGACGGTGTTGCCGTCGTCGTCCACATGGGGGAGTCCCGCGTTGGCCTGCACCATAATGGGCTTATCGGTAACGGTGAGCATACGTGCGGCGAGCCCCCGGAGCTCGGCCGGTCCCTGGCTGCAGTTGATGCCCAAAACGTCGGCGCCGATGGCATCGAGCGTGATGGCGGCCACCTCGGGACTCGTGCCCAGGAAGGTGCGACCGTCTTCCTCGAAGGTCATGGTGGCAAAGACGGGCAGGTCGGAGTTTTCGCGACAGGCGAGGACGGCCGCCTTGATCTCGGCCAGGTCGGTCATAGTCTCGATAATAAAGAGGTCCACGCCCGCATCGACGCCAGCGCGCACTTCCTCGGCAAAGAGGTCATAGGCCTCGTCAAAGCTGAGGGTGCCTAAGGGACGAAGCAGCGCGCCGATGGGGCCGATATCGCCGGCGACGTAGCGGGCGCCGGCCTCGCGGGCGCAGGCGACAGCGGCGGCAAAGACGTCTGCCACGGTGGCGGCGCCGTCGAGCTTGTGGGCGTTGGCGCCAAAGGTGTTGGCGGTGATCACGTCGCAGCCGGCCTCGACATATTGACGCTGGATATCAGTGATAACCTGGGGCTCCTCAAAGTTGAGCAGCTCGGGCAGGGCGCCGGCCTTCATGCCGGCCGCTTGCAACATGGTGCCCATGCCGCCGTCGAACAGCAAGTGTCCCGTGCCCTCGATAGCGGCGCGCAGGCGATTGTCCTTAATGCAAAGGTCGTCGATCGTGCGCGTCTTGTATGCGGAGCCATTACGACGGGCAGCATCAACGGGCGCCGCCAGCGCGGCGCCGTCAGAATCATGAGTGATAAGTATGTTTGAGCTATTCGCCATGTGCATCCATTTCGTCTAGAGCCCACTGAGGAATTTCTATTTGAAGAGATTTGTCGGGCTCGATATCTTCGATTCGCTTGTTGTAGTGGGCAAGAAGCCGTGCGACATTTAATCGAATTAGGCCTCGCTTGTAGAACGATAATTCTTCAATATTGATGCCGATAAACGATTCGAGCGCGATAACCTGTACGCGATTGCCGAGTCCCTCGCTTTCGAATAGTCCGTAAGCGAAGGAAACTTTATCGTGGGGGACAACGACGATGGGCCGAATGCCATTTCGAATGTTATCTCGGCATCGATCGGTCAATTTGGCCATTGGCGATACAGTCACATGAAATGCAGCATCATTGATTTGGAAATCGCCAGAACGGTCTGTCTGCTGGTCGGCGGCGTTTGAGTTGTCCTTTCCGATTTCTATGGTTGGAAATAACATCTCTAGTTTTGCACCTACCAGGTGCTGTGCGACGGTACCCGTTGGCTTATCGGACCGTAGGCTTGCTTCGGCTAGGATATCATCGACAATGACAGAAATTGGTTTTTGAAGATCGATTTCGACTTTGATTCTCTGCCGGTTAAAGAAATCGATCTGGATTCGCTCGACGAAGAAATTGGCGATTGCATTCGCAGCTTCAAGACGAGTGTCTTCGCAAGTGTCACTGGGTAGGGCGGAGTTGATAATTGTGGCAAGTTCAAGCGCCATCGGGAGTGTACCGCGTGAGGTTCTGCCGCCCTCTGATGCGAAGGCACGCGTTTCCCCATGTCTGGCTAAAACTGTTTTGATGCATGCTCCACTTAGGCCTCGTACTTGGCTCCCCTTGTCTGATTGCACATAATCGTCGGTGAGCGGAAAACGGTTTTGCAACAGCTCGCTTATGCCTATGCCAACCGCCATGACGTTACGGTTGACATTGCCTCGCTTGCTGCGCTTGGATTCGTACCAGAGTTCAATGGCATCCAAGATACCTTTATCGGGCTCGCTCAAGGAGCAATTGGTCATTTCCATTATTGTTCACTCCGTTCCTTGAAGACATGAGCGCGGGCTTGACTGCATTTTTTATAAGCCAAGTGACAACTGGCACGGCAACTGCATCGCCGAATGCGTAGCGAATCTGAGCATCCGAGAAGCCGCTAAACTGACATGAGTCAGCACCTTGGAGACGGGCATATTCAGTTCCAGTCATCCAGCGAACTTCTATCTTTCCGTTTTCGCATATAACGACTGCCTGTCTTGATGAGCCGCCGCGAGCCGTTCTTAGACATCCGGCAATTTCTTCTTCACGGATTTCCCAGCGCACAACGCCTGATCGCGTGCGACGGTAAGCAGTGCGAACAATTTTTTCTTTGGCATTTAAGAAGCGCTGAAGGCGCTCTGCTTGATGCGGTGCAAGTGAGTCGATAAATGCTTGTACTTGGTTTTTGTTCCACCAACGCTTGTCGTCCTCGGGAATATTTTCAACAACCGTTGCAAGGCCCGTCATGCGAAGTGGGCTCGGCTCGTTTAGGTGAGAGACGTGCGTAATGAGTGAAGGGTCGGAGTGAATCCAGGAGACTTTTTCAGGTCGAAGCGAGGAATCGAGTCGGCTGTTGGGAAGAGGGTTTTTTAATCCGACGACAAACATGCGGGGGCGTGACTGGGGAAGCCAGTGCCGTGCATCGATAAAATAAGCGTCACATGAATAACCTAAACGATTGAATTCCTGGCAAACGAGTCTAAAGTCATCACTGTTATTAGACGTGGCAAGGCCGATGACGTTTTCGAGAACAAGTGCCCGCGGGGCACGATCGCCCATTCCTTCGATGGCCTTAATAAAGCCAAAGAACGCACTGGACTCTTTGCCAGAGATAAGTCCTTCCCTGTTTCCCGCGAGAGATAAGTTTGTGCAAGGGCTTGACGCCCATGCGATGTCGGCTTGGGGTATTAGGTCGGGGTCGAGTGTGTGGACATCCTGCTCGACTAGATGCTCATCGCCCCAACACTGGCTGTACATGGCGCATTTAGTATGGTCTATGTCATTTGCCCAGATCGTTTTGATTCCGGCTTTTGCCATGCCGGCACGAGCCAAGCCAATGCCTGAAAAAAACTCAAGCGCGGTTAGTTGTGGCGAGAACTGCAGAATGTTGTGCATGTACTGGCTTTCAGATAGTTGTTATTTGGCATCTTATGGTACTTGTTTGTGAGGACATCCGCTTACTTACGGATGAGATTCCCTCGATACCGTGCCATCAATTGACATTTTATTCAGAATGCGAATAGCAGGTGGTGTGGGCGGCGCGGAAGCGGCAGTGCTCGCGCATGCGGCAGATATTGCAGGTGGGGCGGCTCTGGGCGTCGTGGACTTCGCCGTCGAACAGACCAATCACCGCGGTCACGCTCTTGGTGGGCATGAGCAGGCTGGTGGGGGTGACGGTAAGTCCAATGAGGCGCGTGGCATTGAGTGCATCCACGATCGAGCGCTGGGCAGAGAGCGGGCAGTCGCCATAGCCGGGGCTGAAGCGCCAGTTGCCGGCGAGCCCGTGCGCAGCGGCTGCAGCCTTGACCTGCTGGTCCATCTGCTCGACGGCGGCCTCCACATAGGCAGAGCATGCGGCGTCGAGCACGGCGCCTTCCAGGGGTTGCTGGGCTCCCGTGGTGCGCAGGCGACGCTCGGCGTCCATGCCGAGGGTGCATGCCATGAGTGCGGCAAAGCGGGCGTCTTTGAGGTGGCGATAGATATCACGACCCCGCAGCTCAACATTGGTGCCAACCAAGCGGATGCAGGGCTCGCCCTGCTTGTCGATGCCCGTGGCATCGACGGCAAACACGCGTCGCACGCCGCGGGGCTCAATGTCCAGTTCCAGACGTTCAACGACAAGCTCAATACGCTGCGCTAGCTCGGGCTCAATCTGCTGGCCGCCGTAGCCCAGGTAACGCAACATCTCGGCACGGTCGACACGAGGGCGGTGGGCAGCGTCGATACGGTAAAGCGCCGGCGACGCAAGGTCGGCCGGCACTTCAACAACGGTTGTATCGACGTGCGGTTTTTCCATTACCCCAGGCGCTCCATAATGGTCGCGGCGATTGCAGGACGGTTCATAGTGTACAGGTGCAGACCGTCGGCACCGTGCTCCTTAAGGTCGCAAAGCTGACGAGCAGCATAATCTACACCGGCTGCCTGCAGGCTCTCGGGGTCGTTCTCGTACTTGGCGAGAATCTTGATGACGGGGGAGGGCAGCGATGCGCCGCACATAAAGACCATGCGGCTGATTTGCGACTTGCCCATAAACGGCATGATGCCCGCGGTGATAGGCACGGTGATGCCGGCTTTGTCGGCAAGCACGCGGAAGCGATAGAAGCACTCGTTATCAAAGAAGAGCTGTGTCACAAAGAAGCTCGCGCCGGCGTCTTGCTTTTGCTTGAGGTGCTCGACCGAGAGGTTGAGATCCTCGCAGGCAATGTGGCCTTCGGGGTAGGCTGCGGCGCCCACGCAAAAGCCGGCGTCGACGAGCTCGGGGATGAGGTCGCGGGCGTAGGCGTAGTCAGAGGCGGGCTTGTCGTCCTCGGTCGCGCCAGCGGGAAGATCACCACGCAGGGCCAGGATGTTTTCAACGCCGGCGGTGCGATACTCGTCGATCTTGGCGGCGATATCGGCGTGCGAGCGGCCCACACAGGTAAGGTGTGCCACCGAGGGTGTATCGAATTCGCTCGTAATCATATGTGCGATGGGGGCGGTGGTGGCGCCGTTGCCCGAGCCGCCGGCCGAGCAGGTGACCGAGACAAAGCTCGGCGAAAGCTTGCACAGATTGCCTGCCACCTCGCGAGCCGTGTCGAGGGTAAGCTCGCCCTTGGGCGGGAACATCTCAAACGAAACGGGTGCGGTGCCCTGGGATGCTGCCTGCTTAAAAACCTCGTCGACGCGCATATCGTGCTCCTTTAGATACGCAATAGTGTGATGTGTTTTAAGGATTCTACAGCACCACTGTGTCAAGGTGGAGTTTCACTCGCTATTTGGGGATACCAATCGAAAATGCTTTGCTATCGGCATTTCCTATAACAGAGCGGTCAATCTAGGATGGGGCTATATTGAATGGTATTTGATGCGAAATACCAGTTAATAGAGCCCCATCCCAAATTGACTACCCTTAAACTATGGGGAGAGGTCTGCAATTTATACAGTTGATTGGCCATTAAGGATGGCAGCGCCGCTGTGATGCGGTAACCTCATTGATTGGTTTCGCGACAGCAACATAACGGTAATGTCGCGGAAACACGGCGAGTCTAAGCTATGACTCGTTCGTTAGTAATCAACACCGCTTCTCACGCGGTGCCGATACGAAGGGAGTTCCGTATGGCCGATCTTACTGACCGCTTCGGGACCATGGTGTTCTCTGAGGAAGTCATGAAGGACTACCTCCCCAAGGACATTTGGAAGCGCCTTGCTGCAACCCTCGAGGACGGTGAGCCGCTCGACCTGGATGTGGCCAACGCCGTTGCCCACGCCATGAAGGTCTGGGCCATCTCCAAGGGCGCGACGCACTACGCGCACTGGTTCCAGCCGCTTTCGGGCATTACTTCCGAGAAGCACGACAGCTTCCTGGAGCCCAACCACGACGGCACCGCCATTACCAAGTTTACGGGCAAGAACCTCATCCAGGGCGAGCCCGATGCCTCGAGCTTCCCCAACGGCGGCCTGCGTGCCACCTTCGAGGCCCGTGGCTACACCGCTTGGGATCCTACCAGCCCCGCCTTCATTAAGGACGATGTCCTGTGCATCCCCACGGCTTTCTGCTCCTACACGGGCGAGGCCCTGGACAAGAAGACCCCGCTGCTGCGCTCCATGACCGCGCTCTCGCGTGAGTCTAAGCGC
>CABRFW010000021.1 GCA_902470265.1 uncultured Collinsella sp. | reverse complement strand
TGGCGACGTGCTCTGGGGTGGCAGCGTCGGTGGGCTCGCAGCCGCAGCGCTCGCAGAAGGGCTCGGGGCGGTGGGCAACCTCGGCGACGGGCTTGCCCAGCCCCGAGGCGCCGACGACCCAGACAACGTTTACCGTGGCGGCGGGAATTACCGGCTCCCAGGCGGCATGCGCCTTGAGCGGGAGTCGCTTGCTGCCATCTGCCTCGGCCAACACGTAGTCAAAGCGCTGCGCCAGCTCGTTGAGCGGCTCGGCGGGGGCGGAGAGCTTGCCCGTCTCGGGGTCCAAGACACCAGCTTGGCAGATGTTTCCCCGCACAAGCCCCGCGCAGGCCTCGCAGGTGCAGCCTAGGGCGTGTGAGGCACCTGGCTTCCAGGGCGCGGCGTCCAGGCGACGGCTCGACCCGTCCCACGGCACGCCGGCGACGGGGAACATATGCGTGGTGGTGCAGAGGAGCGCGCGGCCGCCAGCGCGCATAAGCTCAAGGCCGAGCGTCTTTAGCAAGGTCGACTTGCCACCGCTGCCGATGATCGCGGTAATGCCCGGCTCGATCTTGAGCGTGGAGGCAAGGTTTCCGCTCGTCGTTTCCATCTGTTCACCGCCGTATAATACTGTGATAATAAATAATCATCAGAGTAGCGGTCGAGCCGCTTTTGCTCTGCTCAAACCGTAGCACAGGGAGGTGCCCCGGGAATGCTCGTTTATGTTCGCGGTGCCGGCGATATCGCCACGGGCGTCGCCGCTCGCTTGGTGCGCGCCGGCGTGTCGGTCGTTATGGCCGATATCGCGGTTCCCACGTGCATCCGCCGCACAATCAGTTTTTGCGAGGCCATTCGCCTGGGCGAGGTTGAGGTCGAAGGCATTCGCGCTCGCTTGGCACAGACGCCGGCTGAGGCGCTCGGGATTACCCAAGCGGGGGATGTTGCCGTCGTGGTGGACCCCCAGGCCAAGATGCTCGATGAACTGAAACCCGCTGCCGTGGTCGACGCGATTCTGGCCAAGCGCAACTTGGGCACCACGCGCGATATGGCGCCTGTCGTCATCGCCGTGGGGCCGGGCTTTACCGCGCCGGTTGACTGCGACGCCGTGGTCGAGACCATGCGCGGGCATTTTCTCGGCCGTGTCATTACCCAAGGTTCGCCCCAGCCCAACACGGGCGTGCCAGGCATTATCGCCGGCTATGGCAAGGAGCGCGTTATCCACAGCCCCGCCGCCGGCATGTTTCGGTCCGATCGCGCAATCGGCGACATCGTGAGCGCCGGAGACGTGATTGGCTACGCGGGCGATACGCCCATGTGCACGCAGATCGATGGCTGTCTGCGGGGGCTTTTGGCGAACGGCGTGCAGGTGACTGAGGGCTTTAAATGCGCCGATGTCGATCCGCGCGGCGATGCCAGCTATATCAACTACATTTCGGACAAGGCGACGTCGGTCGGCGGCGGCGTGCTCGAGGCACTCGCTATGCTCACCGATGTCTTTAGAGGATAGAAGGCGGCAATGGAAAAGCTCGATGTTGTGAATGCGGCGCTTGCTGCCCTGCGTGCTGGCGAGACGTGCGAGCTCGTGGTCGTGGCCGGTACGGCGGGGTCATCGCCGCGCGGTGTGGGCGCATGGATGACTGTCTTTGCCGACGGCAGCCAGGCGGGCACTATCGGCGGCGGCAAGATTGAGCTCTTTGCGCTGGATGAGGCGCGCGAACTCCTGAGCGCGGGACAGTCGCGTCTGGTCCGCTACACCATGGGCGGCGAGAACTCCGATACCGGCATGATCTGCGGCGGAGCCATCTGCCTGTGCTATCTGCACCTGGATGCGACCAAGGTGCCGTTGCTCCAGTCGGTTGCCGACGTCTTGGCCTATCGGCGCATCGGCGACTTCGTCATCGACTTTGAACCGTTTATCGCGAGCGCGCTCGAGGGCGATGTGGCCGAGTACCATGGCGAGGAATCGCGCCGCACCATTGCGGGCTGCCCCGGGCTTTCGCTGGTGGAGGAGGGGAGTAAGGTCACCTACACCAACGCGGCCTCCGAGATTCCCGCGGCGCACATCGAGACGCTCTGCCCCGAGGGCCTGACCTACATCTTTGGCTGCGGACACGTGGGCGCCGCGACGGCGCGCGTGCTCACGGCGGCGGGCTTTGCCGTCGTGGCGTGCGACGACCGCCCCGGCACGCTGACCCCCGATTGGGTGCCCGGTGTCTACGACCGTCGTCTGGTCGACTACAAGAGCCTGAGCAAGCAGTGCCCCATCGGCCCGCGCGACCTGGTGGTCGTCGCCACGGCGGGTCACAAGTCCGATATCGACGTGGTGATTCAGGCCATGCGTGCCAAACCCGCCTATCTGGGCTGCTTGGGCTCGCGTCGCAAGACGGCCTTTGTGCGCGCCCGCCTGGAGCAGGAAGGCTTTACGCAGGACCAGATCGACGAGCTGCACCTTCCGATCGGCGTTGCCATCGAGGCCGAGGACCCCGAGGAGATCGCAATCTCCATCGCCGCCGAGATGATCCACCTGCGCCGCACCAAACTCGTCCCCCGCAAGCGCTAATCGCATTCCCACCAATAAGTTGCGGTGAAATACGGATTGTTTAAGCCTGTTAGGCCGCCAAACAGTCCCTATTTCACCGCAACAGCTTTTTGGGACCCATTTGTGCGGGGGAGTTGTGGAGTTGTGCAGGCAGACGAGGTTTTTCTGGAAATACGCTCCCGATGCGCGTATAGTACCGATTGTTTTGTCGGCTCCTGCTGTGTCGAGTCCAAACCGCAAAATGCCATGAGCGGCGCGGATGCAGCCAGGAGGCACGAGGACAACCCATCGTGGCCACGCCCCGTGCTTAAAACCCCAAGAAGGAGTGAACAATGGCAGAAGAGAAGTATGTGCCGCGTCTGAAGACCAAGTACAACAACGAGGTCAAGCAGCAGCTTCAGGACAAGTTCCAGTACGAGAACGTCATGATGATCCCCAAGTTTGAGAAGATCGTCGTGAACATGGGTGTCGGCGAGGCCGCTACCGATTCCAAGGCCATCGACGGTGCCGTGCGCGACCTGCGCGCCATCACCGGCCAGCAGCCGATGATCACCCGTGCCCGCAAGTCCATCGCTACCTTCCGCCTGCGCGCTGGTATGCCGATCGGCTGCAAGGTTACCCTGCGTGGCGACCGTATGTGGGAGTTCTTCGATCGTCTGACCTCCGTCGCGATCCCCCGTATCCGCGACTTCCGCGGCATCTCCGCCAAGAGCTTCGACGGCCGTGGTAACTTCTCCATGGGCGTCACCGAGCAGCTCATCTTCCCCGAGATCGACTTCGACTCCGTCGATCACCAGCGCGGTATGGACATCACTTTCGTGACCACCGCCAATACCGATGAGGAGGCCAAGGCCCTTCTGGACGCCTTCGGTTTCCCGTTCAAGAAATAGGTTCACCTGCCCTATAAGCGCCGTTCCCACAAGGGGGCGGCGCTTGGGGCGAACAATACTCTATGTGAGGAGGATATAAGTGGCTAAGACATCGATGATCGTCAAGTGCAATCGCAAGCAGAAGTTCTCTACTCGTGAGTACACGCGCTGCCAGCGCTGCGGCCGTCCGCACTCTGTGTACCGCAAGTTCGGCCTGTGCCGTGTCTGCTTCCGCGAGCTTGCACTCAAGGGCGAGCTTCCCGGCGTTAAGAAGGCCAGCTGGTAAGTCACTACCAGCGTTTCAAGCATCAGTTTGGAACAGGGAAAACGCGCTAAAAAGGCTTTGCCGTTAAGGGCGGCGAAGAACCAAGAGCACGTGTTCATCAAGAACGAAGGAGAATCTGTATGAACCTTACAGACCCGATCGCAGATATGCTTACGCGCATCCGTAACGCTAACTCTGTGAACAAGGCCACGGTCTCCATGCCGAGCAGCAAGAAGCTCGTCGAGATCGCTCGTGTTCTGCACGAGGAGGGCTACATCGAGGGCTACGATGTCGAGGACACCGTTCCCCAGAAGACTCTGCACATCACGCTTAAGTATGGTCCCAAGAAGGCTAAGGTCATCAACGGCATCCGCCGCATTTCCAAGCCGGGCCTGCGTAAGTACACCGGCGTTGCCGACATGCCCCGCGTCCGCGGTGGCCTTGGTACCGCCATTATTTCCACCAGCCATGGCGTCATGACCGACCGCGATGCTCGCAAGCACAACGTCGGCGGCGAGATCATCGCTTACGTCTGGTAATTCGCTCGGTAGGTAGAAGGAAAGGAGATCACCGTGTCTCGTATCGGTAATAAGCCTGTCCAGATTCCCGCCGGAGTCGAAGTGGCAGTCAACGGCAACAACGTTGTCGTCAAGGGCCCCAAGGGCCAGCTCGAGCTCGATGTCTTTGAGAAGCTCGCTATCAACGTCGAGGACAACGTCCTCACCGTTTCCCGTCCCGACGACGAGCGTGAGACCCGTGCCCGCCACGGCCTCACCCGCGCCCTCATCCACAACATGGTTGTTGGCGTTTCCGAGGGCTTCGAGAAGAAGCTTGAGCTCGCCGGCGTCGGTTACCGCGTGCAGCAGAAGGGCAAGAACCTCGAGTTCTCCCTGGGCTTCTCGCACCCCGTGATCGTCGAGGCTCCCGAGGGCATCACCTTCGAGGTTCCCGACAACACCCACGTGAACGTCAAGGGTATCAACAAGCAGCAGGTCGGTCAGATCGCCGCTGAGATCCGCGGCCATCGTCCTCCCGAGCCTTACAAGGGCAAGGGTATCCACTACGTTGGCGAGCACATCCGCCGCAAGCTGGGTAAGGCCGCCAAGTAGTCGTAACCGACTCACTCGCATAAGACCAGCACCCCGTCAGGTGCTGGCAAGATCAACCTTTTTAGGAGTTTACGTATGAACAAGCATAAGGCGAAGCTGGAAGGCCTCAAGCGTCGTCAGCGTCGTGTTCGCGGCAAGGTCTCGGGTACCTCCGAGCGTCCGCGTCTTCGCGTGACCCGTACTAACGCCAACATCTATGCCCAGATCATCGACGACAGCAAGGGCTCCAGCCTGACGCTCGTCTCTGCCTCGACCCTCGAGGCCGAGTTCAAGGGCACCCACACCTCGAACAAGGAGGCTGCGGAGAAGGTCGGTCAGCTCGTTGGCAAGCGCGCCATCGAGGCCGGCATCACCAAGGTCGCCTTCGATCGCGGTGGCCGTATCTACCATGGCCGCGTCAAGGCCCTCGCCGACGGTGCTCGTGCCGCCGGTCTCGAGTTCTAGGAGGTATGTAGCACATGGCTCGTAATCAGAAGCAGCAGCGCGAGGCCTCCGAGTTCGAGGAGCGCGTCGTTTACATCAACCGCGTGTCGAAGACCGTCAAGGGTGGTCGTCGCATGAGCCTCGTCGCTCTCGTCGTCGTTGGCGACGGCAAGGGCAACGTCGGCGTTGGCATGGGCAAGTCCGCTGAGGTGCCCATGGCCATCTCCAAGGCGTCTCTCGATGCCAAGAAGAACATGTTCCACGTGCCGGTGACCGAGCAGGGCACCATCCCGCACGAGGTTCTCGGCCACTTTGGTGCCGGCCGCATCATCATCAAGCCCGCTGTCGAGGGTACCGGCGTTATCGCCGGCGGCGCTGTGCGTCCCCTCTTCGAGCTTGCTGGCATCAAGAACGTCCTGTCCAAGTCCCTCGGTACCGACAACGGCCTCAACATCATCAAGGCTGCCGTCGAGGGCCTCAAGGAGCTCTCCAGCCCTGAGGACGTCGCGGCTCGCCGTGGCCTGACGGTCTCCGAGATGTTCGTCGGTAAGGAGAACTAAGCATGGCTGACACCATCAAGATCAAGCAGGTCCGCAGCACCAACGGTTGCAAGCAGGACCAGGTCCGTACTGTCCGTGCCCTCGGTCTCCACAGGATCCGCGAGGTTCGCGAGATTGCTGACAACGAGTCCGTCCGCGGCATGATCTTCAAGGTCAAGCACCTTGTCGAGATTGTAGAGGAGTAGCAAATGCAGCTTCACGATCTTACTCCCGCGCCCGGTTCCACCAAGAACCGCAAGCGCGTCGGCCGTGGCAATTCTTCGGGTCACGGCACCACTTCTGGCCGCGGCCAGAAGGGCCAGGGTTCCCGCTCTGGCGGCACCAAGGGTGCCGGCTTCGAGGGTGGCCAGACTCCGCTGGCTATGCGCCTGCCCAAGCTTCCGGGCTTCCGTAACCCCCGTCGTATCGAGTACACCGCTGTTAACGTTGAGCGTCTCGAGCGTAAGTTCGAGGACGGCGCTGTGATCGACGGTGCCGCTCTTAAGGCCGCTCGCATCACCAAGAGCGAGTTCGAGCCCGTCAAGGTGCTCGGCAATGGTGAGCTCACCAAGAAGTTCACGGTCAAGGTCGACAAGGTCAGCGCTTCTGCGCAGGCCAAGATCGAGGCCGCCGGCGGAAAGGTCGAGCTGCCGTGCTAAATGGTCTTAAGAATGCTTTCCGCATCAAAGAATTGCGCGAAAAGATTCTTTTTACCATAGCTATGCTCGTCGTGTACCGCATTGGTGCGCACGTTCCTGTGCCCGGCATTCCCTTCCAGGGGATGCTGGGCCTTTTCTCGACCGATAACAATTCGGTCGCCGCAGGTGCTATGGCCCTCCTGAATCTTTTCTCTGGCGGCGCGTTGAGCTATGTGTCGGTGTTTTCGCTGGGCATCATGCCTTACATCACCAGCTCGATCATCCTCCAGATGCTCCAGGCCGTCGTGCCTTCCCTGCATGAGCTTGCCCGCGAGGGCGAGGTCGGTCAGACCAAGATTACGCAGTATTCGCGTTACCTCACCCTGGCTCTGGCAATCCTCAACTCCGTGGGTTACCTCTTCCTCTTTAAGAGCTTCGGCATCAGCTTCAATGGCGCCGGCGCTCCCGAGATCATCTTCGACCTCATGATCGTCGGTACGCTCACCGCGGGCGCCATGCTGATCATGTGGATTGGTGAGCTCATCACCCAGCGCGGTATCGGCAATGGCATGTCGCTGATCATCTTCGCGAACATCATGGCCGGTCTGCCGCAGGCTATCTTCTCCAGCACCGAGGGCAATGCCGGTGGCATCATCACCATGGTGATCATCTGCGCCATCATCCTGCTGGTTATCCCGCTGATTGTTTTCCTTGAGCGCGGCCAGCGCCGCATCCCGGTCTCCTACGCTAAGCGCGTCGTGGGCCGTCGCATGATGGGTGGCCAGACCACCTACCTGCCCATCAAGGTCAACACCGCGGGTGTCGTGCCGATCATCTTCGCTTCGGCGCTGCTGTACTTCCCGGCTCAGATTGCCGTGTTCTTCCCCGGCATCGGCTGGATTCAGGCAGTTGCCTCCGCGCTTTCGACCGGTTGGCTCAACTGGGTGCTTAACGTTGTCCTCATCGTGTTCTTCGCGTACTTCTACACCTCCATGGTGTTCAACCCCGATGACACGGCCGATAACCTTAAGAAGCAGGGCGGCTTTATTCCGGGCGTGCGTCCGGGTAGGGCTACCGCGGCCTACATCAAGAACGCGCTCAACAAGATCACGCTTCCCAGCGCTGTCTTTTTGGCGCTCATCGCCATCGTGCCTTCGATCATCTTCTCCTTCACGGGTAACCATCTGATCCAGGCATTTGGCGGCACGTCCATCCTCATCATGGTCGGCGTCGTGCTCGACACGGTCGATAAGCTCGAAGGCCAGATCAAGATGTATGATTACGATGGATTCTTTAAATAGGCTAGAGGAGGATTGCTCATGAACCTCGTATTGCTCGGAGCTCCGGGTGCCGGTAAGGGCACCGTCGCACAGGAGCTCGTCGCCGAGTTTGGCGTCGCCCACATTTCCACGGGCGACCTGCTGCGTGCTGCCGTCAAGGGTGGCACCGAGCTTGGTATTCAGGCTAAGAAGTACATGGACGCTGGCGAGCTCGTTCCCGACCAGCTCGTGATCGACCTTGTCAAGGAGCGCCTTGCCGCCGATGACGCCCAGCAGGGCTTCATCCTCGACGGCTTCCCGCGCAACACCGCCCAGGCTGTGACGCTCGATTCCGAGCTCTCCGCCATGGGTCGCGAGATCGACTGCGCCCTTCTGGTCGATGTGGCCCCCGAGGTCATTATCGATCGTCTGTCTTCGCGTCGCACTTGCCGCGCATGCGGTTACACCGGCACCGCTGCCGATGCTACCTGCCCCAAGTGTGGCGGCGAGATGTATCAGCGCGACGACGACAAGCCCGAGACCATCAAGAACCGTCTCGACGTCTACGAGAAGTCCACGAGCCCGCTCGTCGACTACTATCGTGGCCAGGGTCTGCTCAAGTCGGTCAACGGTGACCAGGCTCGCGAGACCGTGTACGGGGATGTCAAAGAGGCTCTCGGTCTATGATCAAGATTAAGTCTGCAACGCAAATCGAGCAGATGAAGAAGGCAGGAGCGCTATCTAAGATGGCGCTCCGCCACGTTGGAGCCATGGTGCGCCCCGGCGTTTCCACCTTTGAGCTCGATCAGCTCGCGGAGCAGATTATCCGCATGCATGGCGGCACCCCGGCCTTTAAGGGTTACGGCGGGTTCCCGGGGACCATTTGCGCATCGATCAACGATGCCGTGGTCCACGGTATTCCCAACCCCGACATGATCCTGCGCGATGGCGATATCATCTCCATCGATACGGGAGCCGTTGTCGACGGTTGGGTCGGCGATAACGCTTGGACGTTTTTCGTCGGCACCCCCACGCCCGAAGCCAAGGCTTTGTGCGAGGTCACGCGCGATTGCCTTAAGGCTGCCATCGAGCAGGCTGTTCCCGGTAACCATATCGGGGACGTCGGTTATGCCGTTCAGTCCCTCGCCGAGTCTCACGGTTACGGTGTGCTTCGTGATTATGTAGGCCATGGCATTGGCCGCGTGATGCACGAGGACCCCAACGTTCCTAACTATGGAAAGAAGGGGAGGGGCGTTCGCCTCCAGGCCGGCATGGTCATTGCCATCGAGCCGATGGTTACGATGGGTTCCAACCATGTGAGCACGGGCTCCGACGGTTGGATTGTTACGACCAACGATCACCTGCCCGCCGCGCACTACGAGAACACCGTCGCCATTACCAATGATGGTCCGGTGATTCTCACCACGGATGCCCAAGGTGCTTGGTGCTCCCTCCAAGGCGGAGAAATGTAACAAGTTCCACTTAGTTGTGGAGCCATTACGAAGTTATTACGATGCGTGCATACGTGTTGTAGAATACTCAATCGCTGTCGTTTTCTAGAGAAAGATGATTGCTTGTGAAGAAGGAAGACGCAATTGAGCTCGAGGGTACGGTAAAGGAACCGTTGCCCAACGCCATGTTTAAGGTCGAGCTCGAGAACGGTCATTCGGTTCTGTGCAACATTTCTGGCAAGATCCGAATGAATTACATCCGTATTCTCCCCGGTGACAGGGTTGTCGTGGAGCTTTCCCCGTACGACCTGACCCGCGGCCGCATCACCTATCGCTACAAATAGCGGCACGCATACACGCACTCCATTTCCGACTGCAGGCTTAGCTCAACCTACGGTCGGATTGTGTGTGAAGACCAGCCATAGTTTTAAACGCCTGCGGCTGGGCGAGTAGATAGTAGGGAAGTAGTTTGAGCGCTACCGAAAGGAAGAACGATGAAGGTACGTCCTTCGGTCAAGAAGATGTGCGATAAGTGCAAAATCATTAGGCGCCATGGCAAGGTCCTCGTCATTTGCGAGAACCCCCGTCATAAGCAGCGTCAGGGTTAAGAGAGGAGACTACGTTGGCCCGTATTAATGGTGTCGACCTCCCGCGTGAGAAGCGCGTTGAGATCGGTCTGACCTACATTTACGGCATCGGCCGCACCACTGCGACGAAGATTTGCGTCGAGTGCAACGTTAACGTGGATACGCGCGTTAAGGACCTCACCGAGGATGAGGTTAACGCCATCCGCGATTATATCGATAAGAACCAGATCATGGTTGAGGGCGATCTCCGCCGTGAGCGCAACCAGAACGTCAAGCGCCTTATGGACATCGGCTGCAACCGCGGCCTTCGTCACCGCAAGGGCCTCCCGGTCCGCGGCCAGCGCACCCACACTAACGCTCGTACCCGCAAGGGCCCGAAGCGTCAGATCGGTGCTAAGAAGAAGAAATAAGGAGCGCTAGATAGATGGCTACTGCTAAGAAGAACGTTCGCGCTGCCCGTCTGAAGCGCGCGGACCGTAAGAACATTTCCGTGGGCCAGGCTCACATTCGTTCTACGTTCAACAACACGATCGTTTCGATCACCGATCCCCAGGGCAACGTCATTTCCTGGAAGTCGGCTGGCCAGGTGGGCTTCAAGGGCTCCCGTAAGTCCACGCCGTTCGCTGCCCAGATGGCTGCCGAGGCTGCTGCCAAGCAGGCCATGGAGCACGGTATGAAGAAGGTTTCCGTCTTCGTCAAGGGCCCCGGCTCCGGTCGTGAGACCGCCATCCGCTCCCTCCAGGCTGCTGGCCTCGAGGTCTCGAGCATCCAGGACAAGACCCCCATTCCGCACAACGGCTGCCGCCCCAAGAAGCGTCGCCGCGTGTAACTGAAAGGATCGTATCAATATGGCAATCGACAGGACTCCTGTTCTTAAGCGCTGCCGTCAGCTCGGGATCGATCCCGCTGAGCTCGGTTACAGCAGCAAGAAGGAATCTATCCGTCAGCCCAAGCGCCGTCGCAAGGAATCTGAGTACGGCATGCAGCTGCGCGAGAAGCAGAAGGTCAAGTTCATCTATGGCGTTCTGGAGAAGCAGTTCCACGGCTACTTCAACAAGGCCCGCAAGATGAACGGCGTCACCGGTGAGAACCTCATGATCATCCTTGAGTCTCGCCTCGACAACGTCGTCTTCCGTCTTGGCTTCGCCCGCACCCGCAAAGAGGCTCGTCAGTCCGTCCGTCACGGTCACTTCACCGTGAACGGCAAGCGCGTGGACATCCCGTCCTACCGCGTCAAGGCCGGCGACGTCGTCGCTGTCGGCGAGAAGTTCCGTGACCTCCTCCCCATCAAGGAGGCCCTGATTTCCTCCGAGCGCTTTGAGGTCCCTGGCTGGCTCGAGGTCGATATCGAGAAGCTGTCTGGTAACGTGCTCGCTCTGCCGACGCGTGAGCAGATCAGCGGTGATATCAACGAGCAGCTCATCGTCGAGCTCTACTCTAAGTAGTCCATCCGGGCTGCTGAGGCTGGAGGTAATACATGTCAGAATTCATTAGGCCTCAGGTTCAGGTCGAAGAGATCAACGAGACGTCTGCTCGTGTCTCCGTCGAGCCGCTCGAGCGTGGCTACGGCGATACGCTGGGTAACTCCCTTCGTCGCGTTCTTCTGTCCTCGCTCGAGGGTGCCGCCGTCGAGGCTATTCAGATCGATGGTGCGCAGCACGAGTTCATGACCATCCCTAACATGGTCGAGGATGTCACCGACATCGTCCTGAATGTCAAGGGTCTTGTCTTCAGGGCTCTCGGCACGACCGACGAGGCGACCGCCACCATTTCGGTTGACGGCCCCTGCGAGGTCACCGGTGCGGACTTCTTTATTCCGTCCGAGTTTGAGCTGGTCAACCCCGAGCAGCACATCGCTACGCTCACCGAGGGTGGCCATCTCACCATGAGCATGCGCATCGGCTATGGCCGCGGCTATGTTTCTGGCGAGGCCAACAAGCGCGACAACGATCCCATCGGTGTGATCCACGTCGACTCGCTGTACTCGCCGGTTTCCCGTTGCGCCAAGCTCGTTGAGGCTTGCCGTGTCGGTCAGCACACCGACTACGACCGCCTTGTCCTCGAGATCGAGACCAACGGCTCCATCGCCCCGCGCGACGCCGTGGTCCAGGCTGCCAATATCATCAACCAGCATATGGCCGCCTTTATGAACCTTGCCGAGACCCCCGAGGTCGAGGAGGAGGCTTCGATCTTCGCTCCCGAGGTCACCAACGACAACGCCGAGCTGGACAAGCAGATCGAGGATCTGGACCTTTCCGTCCGTTCCTACAACTGCCTTAAGCGCGCCAGCATTCACTCGGTCCGTCAGCTCGTTGAGTTCTCGGAGAACGATCTGCTCAACATCCGTAACTTCGGTGTTAAGTCGATCGAGGAAGTGAAGGACAAGCTTGAGTCCATGGGCCTGAGCCTGAAGGCTTAATGCTTCGCATATTTGAGGAGAAACTAGACCATGCGTCACAACGTTAAGAAGGGCCTGAAGCTCGGCACCGATGCGAGCCACACCAAGGCCATGAAGAAGAGCCTTGCTAAGGCCCTCTTCGAGAACGACCGCATCAAGACCACCGAGACCCGCGCTAAGGCGCTGCGTTCGGTCGTCGACCCGATCATCACTTGGGCCAAGAAGGGCGACCTGCACTCTCGTCGTCTGGCTATCGCCAAGCTCGGCGATAAGCAGCTCGTTGCCGAGATCTTCGACAAGGCTGCCCAGGGCATGTGGCAGGACCGCAACGGCGGTTACACCCGCATCATGAAGCTCGGTAACCGTAAGGGCGACAACGCTCCCATCGTTATCATGGAGCTCGTCACCGAGCCTTGCACGCCTAAGGCCAAGAAGGCTGCTCCGGCCCCTAAGAAGGCCGCTGCTCCCAAGAAGGTCGAGGCTGTCGAGAAGGCTCCTGCTGAGGAGACCGCTGAGTAGACATTCCGTCTGCATAGGCTATATTCGAGGGGTACGTTCGCGTACCCCTCTTTTTTTGTCGAAATGCCATTGCCTGTTTGTTGGGAGCGCCCATGACCGCGCCGTCTGATTTCAATTCGATTCCCGAGCTCGACGCCACGCTCGTTTTCCGCGTGGCCTACGATGGCTCTTCCTATTGCGGCTTTGCCGAGCAGCCTGGCCAGACGACGGTTGCGGGCGAGCTGCGCCGAGCTATCGAGACGCTCCTGCGCCGTCCGATCGACCTGACGTGCGCAGGGCGCACCGATGCCGGCGTGCATGCGGTGGCGCAGTACATTAGTGTGCCCGTAACGGACGCTGAGCTTGTCCTGACGCGCCGTAGGTGGCTGAGGGCCATGGATGCCCTGCTGCCCAAAGATATCGCCATAAACGAGGTCTACAGGGCCCGTAAAGGCTTTTCTGCACGTTTTGACGCGCGTTCCCGTACGTATACGTACCGTATTGCCGATCGCGATGCGCGCC
>CABRFW010000020.1 GCA_902470265.1 uncultured Collinsella sp. | reverse complement strand
TTTGGTCTTCGATGGGCGCCACTTGGCGCTCAATCTCGGTGCGCTCGGCCTCACTTAGGTCGGCGTGCGGGGCCGGCGGGCGCTCGGTCGTCGCCGGGCGCAGGCGCTGCTTGGCGGCGGGCGGCGTGTGACCCGGCGCGGTGGTTTTGAACACCAGGCCGTCCACATGCGCACCGGCGCGCTCCATGCGCGCGCGGATGATCTCGCGCAACAGCGTCATTTCCTGCGTCCACGAGGGCGAATCGAGATATACCAGCAGCTCATTGGACTCGGGCAGGTAGCGCAAGCCCGTCACATGCCGCCCCTCGCGCGTGCCCGAGCACACCGCGTTCCACGCGCGATAGACCGCGCGCGACTCCTCGGCAGCCTCCATCTGCGCGCGGCGCTCAGGTGTCGCGGCCGCCAGGATGCGCCGACGCTCTGCGTTCAAAAATCCACTGAAGGCAACCGTTTCGCTCTCGCGCTCGTAATTAGCACGTCTCACCCATGCTCACCACCTTGGCTCGATCAAGCAGGTCATCGGTAAAATACCCCAGGTTGGTCGTGGTTATGACCGTCTGGATATCATCGCCGATCAGCCGCAGAAAAGCACCGCGGCGTTCGCCGTCGAGTTCGCTCATCACGTCGTCCAAAAGCAGCAACGGGGCGGTGCCCAGGACATCGCGAGCCACGGCCACCTCCGCCACCTTCCAGGCCAGAACCAACGTTCGCTGCTGACCTTGGCTGGCAAATGAACGGGCGGAGCGACCCGCCACGGTAAACTCAATCTCATCGCGATGCGGTCCCACCAACGTCACGCCGCGGCGAATTTCCTCGTCGGCGTGCTCATCAAGGGCAGCCAGCATGCGCTCGTACGCCCAGCCCTTCAGCTCTTCGCGATCATCGACCTGGGGCAAATCCCCCAGCGTGGACGTATAGGTCACGTTGGCAGCCTCACCGGATGCCACTTGCCCGTAGGCAGTGTGCACATGGCCCGCCAGCCGGTCGAGCAGGGCCAACCGGTGCACAAGCAGGGCCGAGCCCGCGCGGGCAATCGAATCGTTCCACGCGCCGAGCATCTCGCGACAGCACCAGGTCTCCTTGAGCAGGGCGTTACGCTGGGTCACGCAGCGTCCATAGGTGCTCGCAAGATCGGCATAACGTGCGCTCAGCTGCATGCCAAAGTCATCGAGGGCGGCGCGGCGCACACTGGCGCCTCGCTTAACCATGTCCAGATGGTCGGGGCAAAACAGCACGCTCGGCAGAGCCCCGCGCACACCGGCGGCAGAGCACCTCTTGCCGTTGCGGCTAAACGAGCGCTTACCGTCCTCCACGCTCAATCCCATATCAAGCACGCGGCCGTCGCCCTCGAGCCTCAGCTCGACCTTGCACGAGCCCACGCCATCATGGACGAGCTCGGCTGCGGTCGGATGCCTAAACGAGGCGCCGCTCGTCAGCAGCTGCAGCGCCTCTATGAGGTTGGTCTTTCCCGCCGCGTTGGGTCCCGCAAGTATCGTCACGCCCTCGTCCAGGGCAAGGCGATAGCTATCGAAGCTGCGGTAGTGCGCGACGGAAAGATCGCGGGCGAACATGGTCATGGCGCAACGCTAGATGCGGACCGGCATGACCAGGTACAGGTAGTTGATCTTGTCGTAGGACTTGAAGATGCCCGCCTGCGAGTAGCTCTTGAGCTCCAGCGTGATCTCCTTCTCCTTGGACAGGGCATTGAGGCAGCCGAAGATGTAGTGGTAGTTGAAGGCGATGGTACCCGACTCGCCCTCGGCCTCGACATCGATCGTCTCCTGCGCCAGATCCTGGTCGTTGGAGATGGAAGACAGGCCCATCTGCCCGTTCTCGACGTCGATCTCGAACTTGACGGCGGGGTTTGCGCTCGCGATAACGGCGACACGCTTGAGGGCGGCATTGAAGGCGGCGACGTCGATCTTGACGCTCGTCACGCACGAATCGGGGATGAGCTGCTTGTAGTTGGGGTACACGCCCTCGATGCGGCGCGACACGTAGGTGGTGTTGCCGGCCTCGAAGACGACCTGGGTGTCGGTAGCCCCGATCATGATGGTCGCCTGGCTTGCCATGATGTTCAGCGCGTCGTTAAAGGCGTCGGCCGGAACGTTGAGCTCAAAGGAGCCTTCGAGGGTCGAGGTCTCGACCTGCGTATCGCACACGGCCAAACGGAAGGAATCGGTCGCCACCAGGCGAACGGTGTTGTTCTCGACCTTCATGTGCACGCCGCCCAAGATGGGGCGGGCCTTGTCGGTCGAGGTGACGCGCCACACGCGGCCGACCATCTCGGACAAGATATCGGTCGGCAACTCCACGGCACTCTCGATGGCATAGGCCGGAAACTCGGGGAAGTCATTGGCATCGAGCGTGTTCAGGCGGAAAGAGCTCTTCTCGCAACCAATCAGCACCTGGCGCTCGGACAGCTCAAAGGTGACCGGGGCATCGGGGAGGGTCTTGGTGATATTGGAGAGCATCTTACAGGGGATAACCATCTCGCCCTCTTCTTCGACATGCGCCGCGATGCGATGACGGATCGAGATGGTGTAGTTAGAGGTCTGGAATTCCAAGATGCCGTCTTGGGCCTTAACGAGCACGCCCGACAGGATGGGGAGGGTGGATGCCGAAGCGACACCCTTCATAACGATGCCGATGGCTTGTGTAAGCGAGCTCTGGCTGACGGTGAACTTCATCTTTTAATACCTTTCTATAGATATAAATATCTTAATAATAGTAATAGCACTGACGAAACTGTTGATTACTCCCAAAGACGCAGGTCAGACCCAGAAAGAGAATCGACAACAACCTGTGTGCAACGGGGGTGGTTTTCCACGTTCAAAACCTGCGCAAAACTTTTCATCACCGCGGGTTGGGTTTTAGACACCTTATGCCCGTGGTTTCGACAAGTTTTCAACGGGTGTCTCTATTTTCCTACGAGCGCAGTGTAATTTTACCGCGCAAGGACTTGAGGTCTTCGGTGACGGTGCGGTCTTCCTGGATCATCTTCTGGACCTTTTTGTAGCTCGTGCTGACGGTCGAGTGGTTGCGGTTGCCAAATTCGGCGCCCACCGCCGTGGTCGTCATCTCGCACATCTCGATGGCCAGGTAGATGGCGATATGGCGCGCTTTGGCGATATTGGCGTTGCGGCGCGGGCCGATGAGCTCCTCGTGCGTCACGCCGTACTGCTCTTCAATGACGGACTGAACCGTTTGCACGTTGATCTTTTTGGCCGATGTGTCGAAGTACTGGCTGGCGATGGCGTCGATATCGTCAAAGGTGAGCTCCCCGCCCTCGCGCTCGCGGTCGCCCGCCTCGCCGGCGCAGCGCTCGCAGAAGCTCTCGAGTTCGCGGATGTTGGTGCCCGAGACCTCGGCCATGTGTTTAAAGTGCTCGTCGGTCAGGTGCCCGCCGTCGCCCCCATAGGCCGCCAGCAGCGAGTCGTCGCCTGCCTCGGGAGCGGCGACGATGGTGTTCTCGTAATAGCGCTGCAAGATCTTGTATTTCATTTCGTAGCTGGGCTCTGCGACCAGGCAGAGCATGCCGGCGTTGAAGCGGCTGGTCAAACGCTCGTCCATGCTCAGGTCCTTGGGGGCGCGGTCTGCCGCGATGACGACCTTCTTGTTGTTGCGGATGAACTCGTCCATGAGCTGGAAAAAGTAGTCCACGCTCGCGCGCTTGCCGATGATGTTTTGGATGTCATCGATGATGAGTACGTCCACGCCGTGGTACGCCTGCATGATGGGAGCGTTGCTCTTCTTTTGACGGTCGAACTCGGTCATCAGGTCGTCCAGATATGCCTGGGAGTTGGCATACTTGACCTTGATCTCGGGCGACTTCTCGGCGAGCTCGTTTTTGATGGCAAGCAGCAGGTGCGTCTTGCCCAGGCCCGATTTGCCGTAGATGAACAGTGATGTGCACGTGCCGCGCTCGTCCGCGAGGGCGGCAAACTTGAGTGCCGAGCGATAGGCATGGCTGTTCTCGGGGCCGTAGACAAAGTTCTCAAAGGTAAATTTTGAGTTCGCGGCGAGTGGGGCTCCATCCGTATTCTGCTCGGCCGGCACGGTCGGTGCTGGCATGGGTGAAGCGGGCGCCGCAGCTTGCGTGGATTTAGCCGGCGCTCCGCCCTTCATCTGGTTCATCATGCGACGAAAATCATCGGCCGAGAGCGTGTTCTTGATTGCAATGCCCGAATCCGCGCCCGCCGCCGCGTCGTGAGCGATGGGCATGTGTGTGACGGGTGCGTTCGTTGACGTCGCCGCCGCGATCGGCAACGGTGCCATGGTTTCACGGGAAACATCGCTGTGCTGGTGCTCGATTGTCGGCACCCCGTCTGCGGAGGCCGGCACCGCCGGGGAAGCGGTGGGAGCCGTGGCGGGCGCCGTCGCGGCAGCGGATTCCGCCGCGGCGCCTTGCGGTGCCACGATGTCGAGCGCAATCGGTGCAAAGGCGATTTCTTCCAGATAGGCCTCAATAGTCGGCTGATGCTTTTTGAGCTGCGCGATGGCAAAGCGCGAGGGGGCCTCGATCGTGAGCGTATCTTCGGTCAGGCTTATGGCGCGCGATTGCCCCAGCATGTTGATGAGGCGTGCATCTTGGCCGTCGCGCTGGCAAAAGGCGATGGCATCCCCCAGGATGATGCTTGCTTCCTCGTCCACTGTCTCTCCCGTTCTTTAGCTCTGAGCTCGCACGCGAGCGGCGCCGAGTTCGGTCAGATGGTATTTCTGGCCATGCTTGATGACCAAGCCGGCCTGCGCCAAGTCATTGAGCGTGCGTGACCAAGTGGGGGCCGAGTTTCCAAACGCCCTCGCCAGATCGGTTGCGCCGCACGCTTGATTTTGCGCCAGATAGCCCAGCGCGGCGTTGCCGCGATCGCTTACGAACACGTCCGGTTGTGGCTGTGCATACTGATTTACTGCATTAGGATACATCATTTGAGCTGCTGGTTGTTGAGAACTCTGCGTCGGCGGCATTTGCTGTTGAAAACTTTGAGGCCACTGTTGGTAAGGCTGCGGCGGCATCTGCTGGGCCCAGGGGTTGTACTGCTGCTGCGGCATCTGCTGGTACGGCTGCTGATATCCCTGCTGGTACTGCTGCGGGAACTGCTGGCCATACCCCAGTGGCGGCATCTGCTGATATGGATATCCCTGTTGGTACGGCTGATAGCCCATTTGCTGGCCACCCGGTGCCCCTGTCGCCTGCTGCATTGCTGCTGTATCCTGATCCGCCAGCGACATGGCCTCTGGCATGCTTGGCGGCATCGACATCGATGCCGCTTGGGGTTCTTGTGTAGGAGGCATTCCGGGCTGCTGCATCTGTCCCACTGGGGGCTGCATCTGCTGCGTTGCCATGGGCTGCTGCGCAAAAGCTCCCGCCAGGGGATATGTGGGCTGCTCCGTCTCGGGCCGCACGGCAGCGCCGCGTCCGCCGGCACGCTCTATTTCCTGCACGCGTTTAGGGTTCAGGCTTACCGTAACCACGGTGCCGTTGCCCATGTTGTCCTCGATGGATACGGCACCGCCGGCGTTTTCCAAATACTCCTGCACCATGGGAAACCCTGCTCCGGTTCCACGGATATAGCGCTTCATCTTGCTGTTTGCGCTGGTAACGCCAAAGTCGAAAGCACGTTCCTTGTCGTCGATGCCGGGTCCTTGGTCAGCAAAGCGGATGGTGTCTCCGCCGTCCAGAATCGAGATGATGGGCTCGGCAAAGTGTGCGTGGATAAAGTTTTCGACAATCTCGCGGATGACCATGAGCGAGATATGGCCACCTTGTTCTTTCATGCACTGGTAGACGGTGTTGGTCGTCTCTTCCAAATACGTGCGGACATCTTGCGGATCAATGACGATCACCCGCGGTGTCGACAGCATGTCGTCATAGACGGCGATGCGCGCGGCGTACATGGCTTTTGGCGCCTGCGTGGTCGTCTGCTCGCCTTCCGCACGCTCTTCGCGCACGCCGGTGATGTGCTCGTTGTCGGGTGCCGGGTCTCCGGAATCGACCATGGTGTAAAAGTCGTCAGACATGCCGCTCGCAATCTTTCAAAAGGTTTCGAACAAATAGTAGCTCACCGTGCAACGTTTCTCATCTTTCGGCAACTTTTCAAAACTTGTTGAAAACTTTGGAAAACGGGCGAAAAGTTCTCAACATTGCCAACATGACCTGTTGAAAACTCGATGAAATATCGTGAAAGGTTGCCATGAGGCGCTAATTTCGGTTGTGCTTATGGGGGAACCGTGTGAACTGCGCAACCTTTTACCTTTGATTTCTTGACATTTGAACATTGATTTCCCTACAATCTTCAAGCTCACGTGTCTATATCTGCGTCCGCGTCCCCGCGGACACTCGAAATGCAGCAGGAGGAACTTAAGATGAAGCGTACGTATCAGCCTAATAAGCGTAAGCGTGCCAAGACCCATGGCTTCCGTGCCCGTATGGCCACTAAGGGTGGTCGTGCCGTGCTCGCCCGTCGTCGTGCCAAGGGCCGCAAGCGTCTCACTGTCTAGCAGCGATACACACATCTCGCATGAAGACTATTAAGTCTCGGCAAGATTTCGAGCATGTGTTCAGTCAGGGGCGTCGTTTCAATCACCCTCTGATTCGAATGACCATATGTGAATCGGTTGGCGAAGGCGACTCCGGAAGGGTCGCCTTCGTTGGTGCTAAGCGACTCGGTTGTGCCGTCGTGCGCAACCGATCTAAGCGTGTGATGCGCGAGGCCGCCCGCAGCTGCGGATTTCCCGTTGCGGGTTATGACATCATCTTGTTTGCAACTCCCAAGACGAGGGTTTCCTCGCCGCAGGAGATGGACAAGGCGTTGCGTTCGCTTATGAAGCGCGCCGGCGTTGCCGGGGAGGAGCGATGAGCAATCACGTTTTGCGACGTGTTGCCATCGCTCCTATTCGCATATATCAACAGGTTATTTCGCCCTTATTGCCTGACGCCTGCATTTATTACCCAACGTGCTCGCAATACGCCATCCAGGCGATTGAGAAGCACGGTGTTTTGAGAGGCTGCTGGCTTGCCGTGAGGCGCATCGCTCGCTGCAATCCCCTGCACGTCGGCGGTTATGACCCTGTGCCCTAGCGGGCACTCGCTATCGGAGGAAAACTTACATGTGGGATTGGATCGTTAACATCCTTTTCGAGCTGCTCAAGCTCATCCAGACCTTTGCGGTCGACTGGGGCCTGTCCATCATCATCCTGGTGGTCATCATCCGTCTGCTGCTGACGCCGCTCATGCTCAAGTCGACCAAGTCGACGGCTCGCATGCAGGTGCTGCAGCCCAAGATGCTCGAGATCCAGGAGCGCTATGCCGACGATCCTCAGCGTCAGGCCGAGGAGATGCAGAAGTTCTACAGCGAGAACAAGTTCAACCCCATGGCTGGCTGTCTGCCGCTGCTGATTCAGATGCCTATCCTGTTCGCCCTGTTTACATTGCTGCGCAACCTGCCGCAGTACTTTAACGACGGCACGTTCTCGTTCTTCAACATCCTGCCCGACCTGACCACCACGCCGAGCGCTTCCTTTGCCGATGGCTTTATGGTTGCACTGCCTGCGCTGGTTTGCCTGATCCTGTTTGCCGTCCTGACCCTGATTCCGCAGCTCTATATGTCGCGCAACCAGACCGGCCAGCAGGCTCAGAGCATGCGTATGATGGCCGTTGTCATGACGGTCATGATGCTTTGGATGGGCTGGAGCCTTCCCGTTGGTGTTCTGCTGTACTACGACGTCTCGTCTGCTTGGCAGGTTATCCAGCAGATTTTTGTGACGCAGAAGGTCATCGACAAGGCGAAGGCCGATGAGGAGGAGCGTCTTAAGAACGCTCCGCTGCAGGTTGAGGTCACTCGTCGCGAGAAGAAGCCGCGCCCGCACAAGAAGAAGTAGTGGGATATCAATCTTATTTAGGTACCTAACTTTTGGAGTACGTTATGTCTGAAGAGATCATCGAGGATATGCTTGAGGAGGTTGCCCCGCAGGTCGCGGGCGATTATCCCGAGATTGCACAGCGCTACAAGGCTGGTGAAGAGCTGACCGATGAGGAGCTCGACACCATTGCCGATGTTGCGATTTCCATCCTGCGTTCCATCCTTTCGCACTTCGATGCCGCCAACTCTCCTATCGATGAGTATGAGGGCGACGAGGGTGAGCTGATTTTGGATGTAACGGCTCCCGACCTTGCTGTTCTCATTGGCCGTCATGGTCGCACTCTTGATGCTCTTCAGGTTATGTTCTCTTTGCTGGTGAGCCGCAAGCTTGGCTTTAGGTATCCGGTTGTAGTGGACGTCGAGGGATACAAGAGTCGCCGTCAGGATAAGGTCGCCTCCATGGCTCAGTCTGCTGCCGAGCGTGCCATCCGCACTCATAAGAGTGTTTCGCTTCCGCCCATGAATGCCTACGAGCGCCGACTGGTTCACATTGCACTTCGTGGCAACGATGCAGTCGATACTCATTCTGAGGGTTCTGACCCTGATCGCCATGTGGTGATTGTTGCTCGATAATCTACTCGAGCTTATGCTAAGGGGACGTGGTTTCCACGTCCCCTTTTTTTGTCAAAAGTTCTCGATACACTGATTTTTGTCAGAAAGGAGCTTTCGTTGTTAGTACTTACTGATCAGCAGGCTGACGAGATGTTGAGTCGTCTAACTTCCTATTGCAAAGAGTATTCCTTGAGCGTAACTGATGTTGAGCTGAGGAAATGTATTCAGCATTTGGATTTGGTTCTAGAAACAAATAAGACAACCAATCTCACCCGTATTCTTAACGTAGAAGATGCTGCAGTACTTCATATCCTCGACTCACTTGTTTTGCTCCCCTATATCAACAAGGCTCCTGAGGGAGCTTTGCTCGATATGGGAACAGGTGCGGGCTTCCCTGGTATTCCATTAACCATAACCATGCATCGTAAAGCTACTTATATTGACTCTGTTGGCAAGAAGGTTGATGCGGTTAATTCCTTTGTTCATGCTCTTGGATTGAAACATGCTCATGCGGTTCATGATCGTCTTGAAGAATATGCTCGAAGCCATAAGAAGCAGTTCTCTGTTGTAACCGCCCGCGCACTGGCCCCTCTACCGATTCTTGTTGAGTATGCGGCTCCGTATCTGAAGGATGGAGGGCTATTTGTTATAACCAAGGGCAATCCTTCGGATGAGGAGCTTGCTTCCGGCATGTCAGCAGCTAAGATTTGCGGCTTCACTTTGCTTCTGAATGACGCAATTGATTTGCCTGAAGGCTTGGGTCACAGGGAGTTCATTGTTCTTAAGAAGAGTCATCCAGCATCTGTCTCATTGCCTCGTGCAAATGGCGTGGCAAAGAAGAATCCGCTTGCCTAGATGTTTCACGTGAAACATAATGGATACTAACAACTTGCAGTGTTTCACGTGAAACATGGCGGTTGATATCGATTCGGAATGTTTCACGTGAAACATCCTCCGTTTGACAGCTTTAATACACACCAGGAGGGACCGTGGGATTTCGCGACGTTAAGCGTTCTAAGAGCGCAAAAGACACGCGTATCATTGCAATCATCAATCAAAAAGGCGGCGTCGGTAAGTCAACGACGGCTGTAAACCTTGCAGCAGCACTGGGTGAGCAGGGTCGTAAGACACTGATTGTCGATTTTGATCCGCAGGGAAACAGCACCAGTGGATTCGGAATTGAAAAAGAAGACCTTGATCACTGCATCTATGATGCATTGTTGAATGATGTGCCGGCAGAATCGCTTGTTCTTGATACAAATTGTAAAAAGGTATTCGTTATTCCGGCTACAATTCAACTTGCAGGCGCGGAAATTGAGCTCGTAAGCGCAATTGCTCGTGAAACCCGCCTCAAAGATTTGCTTGAGCCGATTCAGGACGAGTTTGACTTTATTTTCATTGACTGTCCTCCTTCGCTCGGCCTGCTTACTATCAACGCTTTGACCGCAGCAGACAGCGTTTTGATTCCGATCCAGTGCGAATATTACGCACTCGAGGGCGTTACGAAGCTGCTTGAGTCAATGAAGATGGTCAAATCACGGCTGAACAAGGGCTTAGACACCTATGGTGTGCTTATGACCATGTATGACTCGCGTACTTCACTATCGAATCAGGTTGTTGAGGAGGTTCAATCGTACTTTGGTGATAAGGCGTTTAAGACGCTAATCCCCCGTACGGTTAAAATCTCCGAAGCTCCGTCTTTTGGAGAACCGGTAATTACCTATGCACCTCAAAATAAGGGTGCAAAAGCATATATGAACCTTGCAAAAGAGGTGATCAAGCGTGCCTAGTGTAAAGAAACGTGGCGGATTGGGACGTGGACTCAATGCTTTGGTCTCAGAGGCCGAGTATGAGACCGGCGGTTCGGCTGCATCGGCTTCAAATGTCGCATCTGAAGCAAAACTGCCTATTGAAGATATCGTTCCCAACCCTAATCAGCCGCGAATTCACTTTAACGAAACTGAACTTCGCGAGTTGAGCGAGTCAATCCAAGAACATGGCGTTTTGCAGCCGCTTTTGGTTCGCAAGCATGGAAACGGCTATGAGATCATCGCTGGTGAGCGTCGTTACCAGGCGTCAAAGCTTGCTGGTCTTGAGGAACTGCCTGTCATCATTAAAGAGGTTAATGATGAGGAGATGCTTGCTCTTGCTCTTATCGAGAATCTTCAGCGTTCTGATTTGAATCCTGTCGAAGAGGCGAAGGGTTATCGTCAGCTCATTGATGCCAGCGGCATGACGCAGGAGGCGTTATCAAAGGCTGTCAGTAAGTCTCGTTCGGCAATTACAAATTCACTTCGCTTGCTTGATCTTCCCGAAGTCGTACAGCAGATGATTTTCGAGGGTAAACTTACTGCCGGCCATGCGAGAGCGATCCTTGCAGTTCCCTATGAGGATGCTCGAATTCGACTTGCTGAGAAGGTTGTTGCAGAAGGCCTTTCCGTCAGAGCGACAGAAAATCTTGCTCCGTTGTTTTCTGCCGGAGAAACACCTAAGACGCCGAGGCCAGCAACACCTCAGTCATTCAAAAAGGCCGCTCGAGTTCTTCGTCAAGTATTTAACACGAATGTGCGCGTGAAGAGCTCGCGTGGCAAGAACAAGATTGAAATCGAGTTCAAAGACGAAGAGGAGCTCTCCCGTATCCTTGGCGAAATGATTCAATTTGGGCAGGAGGATCAGGATGAAGAATAAGGTTCTCGCGGCCATTGCGTTGGCAACCACTGTCGCTGCTGGTGCTTTTGTTGGATATAAGCTTGCGACAGATGATGAACTGCGTGGTCGACTGCTGCGCGGAGCTCAGGATATCGTCGATACATCCAAAAAGAAAATGGATGTGATGACCGAAGATGTCGCCATGCGTACTGCTCAGGTGACTAAGAATCCCAAGATTAACCAAGAGTGGGTTAACCATCAATGGGAAAATGTTGGTTATTAGGTACCTAACAATTACTTGCCTGTTTTGAAGGGGTCCTTGTCTGATACATGAGACAAGGACCCCCTATTTTGGCTAAAACTAAGCTTGCGTAAATCAAATTCAGTAGCATGAAAACAAATGAAACAGCCCTGGTTGCATTATTTGCAACCAGGGCTGTCGGATGTTTCACATGAAACGTTATGGGGCACAGACTCCCCTATGCGTTCTTCTGGACCTTGAAACGTTGCTTCAGCTGACCGCAGGCGGCATCGATATCATTGCCGCGAGAATTACGGATCGTGGTCTCAATGCCACGAGACTCAAGGCGACGCTGAAGATCCTCAACCTTATGAATCGGCGACGGCTTGAGCGGGCTGCCCTCGATGTCGTTAAGCTGAATTAGGTTAACGTGGCACAGCGTTCCCTCGCAGAAGTCGCAGAGCGCCTGCATCTCGGGATTCGTATCGTTGACGCCTTCGATCATGGCGTACTCATAGGTCGGGCGGCGGCCCGTCTTCTCGGTGTAGAGCTGAAGCGCCTCGTGAAGGCGGAGCAGCGTGTACTTCTTAACGCCGGGCATAAGCTTATTGCGCGTCGACTGGATGGCGGAATGCAGGGAAACGGCAAGCGTGAACTGCTCGGGGATGTCGGCGAATTTGCGAATACCGGGAATAACGCCGCTGGTAGAGACGGTGAGGTGACGGGCGCCGATACCGATGCCATCGGGGTCGTTGAGGGTACGCAGTGCCTTGAGAACCTCGTCATAGTTGGCAAACGGCTCGCCCTGGCCCATGAAGACGACGCTCGTGGCACGCTCGCCAAAGTCGTTGGAAACATGGAGCACCTGGTCGACGATCTCTTGAGCGGTCAGAGAGCGCTTAAGGCCGTTCAGACCGGTAGCGCAAAAAGCACAGCCCATACCGCAGCCGGCTTGGGTGGACACACAAACAGACAGCTTGTTGCGACGAGGCATGCCGACAGTCTCGACGGAAATGCCGTCGTGGTACTCGAGCAGATACTTGCGAGAGCCATCTTTGGAAACCTGCTTGGTGAGCTCCGTCGGCGTGTCGAAGGCAAAGGCCTCTTTAAGCTGCTCGCGGAAAGCCTTGGGGAGGTTGGTCATATCGTCAAACGAACAAACGTTCTTCTCAAAGACCCATTCGATGAGCTGCTTCGCGCGGAAGGCAGGCTGGCCAAGTTCGGCCACGAGCTCGCGAATATCGTTTTGGCTCAAGTCGCGAATGTCCTGAGATTTAGTCCTGGGATTCATGGAAGCCTTTCGATTTTGGGGAAACGTAGAGGGTATCGCTACAATATGGTATCAGCTGCAGAAATTATAGAGGAGGAGTCTGCCCATGCCGGGTAAAAGCCTAGAGAACATGCACGTAGCGGTCTTGGCGGGCGGTCATTCCGCTGAGCGCGAGATCTCGCTCAATTCGGGAAAGAACGTCGTGGTGGCCCTGAAGGAGGCTGGGTACACTTCGGTAGAGCTGCTCGACACGGCTGCCGATGATTTTATGGTAACCATGGCGACCGGTGGTTTCGACGTGGCGTTTATCGCCATGCACGGCGCCGGCGGTGAGGATGGTGCCATGCAGGGTGCCATGGAGACCCTGGGTATCCCCTACACGGCATCGGGCGTGCTCGCGAGCGCCTGCGGTGCCGACAAGGAGGTCTCGAAGCTCCTGTACGCCAAGGCGGGCATCCCCGTTGCCCCCGGCCTTGCGCTCGAGGTGGGCGATGAAGTCGATATCGATCATATCGTCGAGGTTTGTGGCGAGCGCTGCTTTGTGAAGCCGGCCGTCAACGGTTCCAGCTATGGCATTTCCCTGGTCCATGAGCCCTCCGAGCTGCCCGCGGCAATCGCCAAGGCGTTTGAGTACGGCGACAAAGTGCTGGTCGAGAAGTGCATCGAGGGTACCGAGATCACCGTCGGCGTATACGGCGAGGATGACGTGCGCGCCCTGCCGATTGTTGAGATCCGTAAGCCCGAGGACTGCGAGTTCTACGATCTGGACGTGAAGTATGTCGACCCTACGGACATCCA
>CABRFW010000019.1 GCA_902470265.1 uncultured Collinsella sp. | reverse complement strand
AGAGCACATTAAGTGCTCTCCGGCTCGTGCGGAACTCGCGATCGATGTTGCCCCATACGCCCGTCCAGGTCCTTAGATAACGTTGCTTGCGAACGTCGCTCTGCTCGTCCGCTTTTTTGATCTGGAGAGCCGGGTGGGCTGATATATATGGACAAGGGGCTCCTCCGTTGATGAACGGGGGAGCCCCTTGTTTCGTTTTGGTTGTTGTTGTGACCTAGAGGTGGCTGATGATCAGTTCCATCTTGCCTTCGAGGTCGATGGAGCTGACGGTGTTCGGGGCCAGCAGGTGGCTTCCCTTGTGGACGGGGTCGCCGCAGACGGTGCCTTCGCCGTCGATGACCGACAGGCACATGAAGGGCCAGCGCTGGTCGAGGGTCTTGCTGCCGTTGACGCGCACGCGATCGACGGTGTAGCAGGGGTTGGACTCGAGCTCGGTCACGCCGTCCACCTCGGGCGCGGTCACCGTGCCGTCGGTCGGAGCCTGAGCATCAAAGTCGATGCAGTCGAGGCTCTGCTCAATGTGCAGCGGGCGCAGCTTTCCGTCGGTGCCGGGACGGTCGTAGTCGTACAGGCGATATGTCACGTCGCTCGACTGCTGCGTCTCCAGAATCAGCGTGCCGGTCTTGATGGCGTGAACGGTGCCGGAGTCGATCTGGAAAAAGTCTCCCTTGTGAATCGGCAGCACGTTGAGCATCTCGTCCCAACGGCCCCCCTCGATCATCTGCGCGGCCTCGGCGCGGTCGTGCGCGCGCTGGCCGACGATGATCGTGGCATCGGGCTCGCAGTCCAGTACATACCAGCACTCGGTTTTGCCCAGGCTGCCGTTCTCGTGCTTGGCGGCGTACTCGTCGTTGGGATGAATCTGGATCGAAAGGTCGTCCTTGGCGTCCAGAATCTTGATGAGCAGCGGGAACTCCTTGCCCTCGCAGTTGCCAAAGAGCTCGCGGTGCTCGGCCCACAGCCACGACAGCGTGTGGCCGGCGTACGGTCCCTCCGCAATCTGGCAGTCGCCGTTGGGATGGGCCGAGATGGCCCAGCACTCACCGATGGGACCCTCGGGAATGTCGTAGCCAAACACGGTCTCCAGCTGGCGGCCGCCCCAGATCTTCTCGTGGAAGATCGGCGTGAGTTTAATCAAATCGGACATGTGCATACTCCCATAAGGTTGTGCGGGTGCCGCGTAAGACGGCTCAAAACGAGCGCCCGCGTGACTACAAAAACCTATGCCAACGTTACGTTGTGCAACTCAAAGCGATCGCCAACGTTGCGCGAGATCGAATACTCAAAGGCGGCGCCGCTGTCCAAAAAGCCAATCTGGGTGAGCTCGAGCAGGGGAGAGCCAAGTTTGGTGTCCAGACGCTCGGCTTCTTCCTCGGTTGCTGCCACGGCGCGAATGGTACGGTGGAAGCTCGAAATCTTCAGCCCACATTGCTCGCGGATGAAGCGGTAGACCGATCCGTACAGGTCCTTCTTTTTAAGGCCTGGAATCAGCTCGAGGGGCATGTAGGTGTACTCGATAACGATGGGCTTCTCATCGGCCTGACGCACGCGCACGACGTGATAGGCAAAGTCATCCTCGGCAATTCCCAGCTGGGCTGCGATGTCCGCTGGTGGATTAACGATCGAGAAATCGTAGACCACCGAGGTCACCTTCTCCTCGCGATGCTCATACGAAAAACCCTGGGTACGGTCGTTTTTGCCCTGGAAAAACGCCTGGCCGGGAAGCCCCGCCGTGTCCTTAACGTAGGTACCCGATCCACGCCGGCTGGTAATAAGACCTTCTTCGGTGATTTGTTCAATAGCTCGTTTGACGGTGATTTTGGAAACGTTATAGAGCTTGCAGAACTCAACGACGGTAGGAAGCTTGTCGCCCGGTTTAAGAGCGCCATCCTCGATAGTGCGACGAATATCTGCAGCTATCGCTTCGTATTTGGGAATCATGGAACCTCCTTTCCAACTTGGTTGAGTATAAAAGAAAGTATAGTTAACACCTAAGCATCTCTATTATATATTTAAAAAGTTCGAGAAAGATATAATTAAAAGTCGCTTTGCATATAAATTAGAGCGCTCTAAATAGATAAACATCTGAGTAATGTCGTGTTAAGCGGCCATTCGCGTTTTCCCAGATAAAACCTGCCAAAACAAACCTGTCCCTTTTTGGTAGGTTTTTGCCTTGGGAGCGGTACCATACAGGCAATGTTTAAACGAGAAAGGCGGGCTCCCATGGAACCTAAGCAGTATTACATCGGCATCGACGTCGGCGGCACCTCGGTCAAGGAGGGTCTGTTCGATGAGGACGGAAACCTGCTTGCCAAGGCCAGCGTGCCCACGCCTCCCATCGTTGACGCTGCGGGCTTTGCCGCGGTGACCGAGGCTATCGACCAGGTGGTCGCCAAGGCCCAGATTCCGCGCGCCTTTGTGTCGGGCATTGGCCTGGCCGTTCCGTGCCCCATCCCGGCATCGGGCGATGCCAAGGTCAAGGCCAACATTGCCATTAACCTGCCCGAGCTGAGAGTCGCCATTCAGGAGCACTGCCCCGACGCGGTCGTTAAGTACGAGAACGATGCCAACGCCGCTGCCATGGGCGAGGCCTGGCTCGGCTCTGCCAAGGGCGTACAGAACGTGGTGATGGTCACCATTGGTACCGGCGTGGGCGGCGGTGTTATCGTTAACGGCGACGTGGTATCGGGCGTTGTGGGCGCCGGCGGCGAGATTGGCCACATGTGCCTGAATCCGGCTGAGGAGCGTACCTGCGGCTGCGGCGGCCATGGCCACCTGGAGCAGTATTCTAGCGCCACCGGTGTGGTGAGCAACTACCTTGCCGAGTGCAAGAAGGCGGGTGTCGAGCCCATCGAGCTCACCGGCCCCTCAGATTCCAAGGACGTGTTCCAGGCCTGCCGCGAGGGTGACAAGCTCGCGCTTGCCGCGGCCGATACCATGGCCGACTATCTCGGCCGCGCACTGGCGCTTATTGCCAACGTGGTTGATCCCGAGATGTTCCTCATCGGCGGCGGCGCCTCCGCCTCGGCCGATGTCTACCTCGACAAGGTTCGCGAGCACTTTAAGCAGTACGCGCTTTCCGCCTCGCGCGAGACGCCCATTAAGGTCGCTTCGCTCGGAAACGACGCCGGTATCATCGGTGCCGCCTACGTAGCCCTGCGCGCCGCCGGCAAATAGTCGGTACAGGAGGGCGGGTGGTACAAGGGGACAGACTTCGCCCCTCCCCAGGCTCACCCCAAATCGCGCCGTGCCCCTTCCGTCTCATAAGGTTCGGCGCCAGCGTGCTACCATAGCTACGTCCAAGTACACATATCAAGTGGAGGATATCCATGGCAAACGTTCTTGTCTTTGGTCACCAGAACCCCGATAACGACGCCATCATGAGCGCCGTCGTCCTGTCCCAGCTGCTCAACCAGGTTGAGTATGCCGGCAACACCTACGAGGCCTGCGCCCTTGGTCAGCTTCCGGCCGAGTCCGCCAAGCTGCTCGCCGACGCCGGCATCGCCGAGCCCCGCGTGATCGAGTCCGTCGAGGCCGGTCAGCTCGTCGTCCTCACCGACCACAACGAGTCTGCCCAGTCCGTCGCCGGCCTTAAGGACGCCACGGTCTTTGGCGTTGTCGATCATCACCGCATCGGCGACTTCGAGACCGCCGGCCCGCTGCACTACATCTGCCTGCCCTGGGGCTCCAGCTGCACCATCGTCACCAAGCTCGCCGGCGTGCTCGGCGTTGAGCTTTCCGACGTCCAGGCCAAGCTGCTGCTCTCGGCCATGATGACCGACACGCTCATGCTCAAGAGCCCCACCACCACCGATGTCGACCGCGCCGTCGCCGCCAAGCTCGGCGAGCAGGTGGGCGTCGACCCGGTCAAGTTTGGCATGGAAGTCTTCCTCACCCGTCCGTCCGGCTCCTTCACCGCAGCCGAGATGGTCGGCAACGACATCAAGATGTTCGAGCCTGCCGGCAAGAAGCTGCTCATCGGCCAGTACGAGACTGTCGACAAGACTCGCGCACTCGGCATGATCGACGAGATTCGCGAGGCCATGCGCGCCTACGCCGCCGAGAAGGGTGCCGACGGCATCGTCCTGTGCATCACTGACATCATGGAGGAGGGCTCGCAGGTCCTGCTCGAGGGCGAGACCGAGGCTGCTCAGAAGGGCCTGGGCATTGCCGACGAGCACGACGGCGTCTGGATGCCGGGCGTCCTCTCCCGTAAGAAGCAGGTCGCTGCCCCCATCATGGCCGCCTGCTAGGTTTAGTTGACCAAACGCCACGACCGGATCGCGGAAGCCCCGCGCTCCGGTCGTTTTTTGTGCACGGCGCCGCGTCGTCTCTTGGATAGGCGCGCCCGTGCCGTTGAGCAAATAATGTTCAACCTGTGGTTCCGCTTTTCGGCCACGCCTGCGTGCCTGTCGTGCAGGGTAGGCTAGATGCAAGCGTAATACGTTAGAGCGCGGCACCGCCACTTGGGCGGGCCGTGCTTTTTTAAGACGGGAGCTTTCCCGTGAAAGGAGCCGCCCATGGCAGCACCCGAGCAGCTGTTTAACGTTCGTGAGCGCAAGCGTTTTGAGCGCCACGACATTTGGGAGCGCATCACCGAGAACGGCACGATTTCCGCCGCCGTCATGGTCTTCGCCGCCATCGCCGCCGTCATTTGCGCCAACACCGATGCCTACGAGGCCATCCATCACTTTTTGGAGACCCCGCTGTATGTGGGTCTGGGCAACCTTACGGCCGGTCTCACCGTTGAGCTTTTCGTCAACGACTTCCTCATGGCGATCTTCTTTTTGTTGGTGGGCATTGAGCTCAAGTATGAGATGACGGTCGGCGAGCTCAAAAACCCGCGCCAGGCCATGCTTCCCATGCTGGCGGCCGTGGGCGGCGTCGTCGTTCCCGCCTGCATCTACCTGATCTTTAACCATGCCGGCGCGCACAACGGCTGGGCCATTCCCATGGCAACCGATATTGCCTTTGCGCTGGGCGTGCTGTCGCTTTTGGGCAATCGCGTGCCCAACGGCGTGCGTGTGTTCTTCTCGACGCTCGCCATCGCCGACGACCTCATCTCCATCGCCGCCATCGCCATCTTCTACGGTCAGAGCCCCAATCCGTTTTGGTTGGGCGCCGCCGCGCTTGTGACGTGCGCGCTCGTGTGGCTCAACAAGACGCAGCACTACCGCCTTGCCCCGTATTCGGTGCTGGGCCTGCTGCTGTGGTTCTGCATGTTCAAGAGCGGCGTGCACGCTACGCTTGCCGGCGTCATCCTGGCCTTCACCATCCCGGCCAAGTGCGGCGTCAAGCTCGATAGCCTCACCGATTGGTTGGGCGAGTGCCTGCCGCTGCTCGATGACCGCTACGACGACGAGGCGCACATCCTGGGCCAGCATGACTTTACCGTCTCGACCACCAAGGTCGAGCGCGTCATGCACCGCGTGACCCCGCCGCTCATCCGCATGGAGCGTCTGATCTCCACACCGGTCAACTTTGTGATCCTGCCGATCTTTGCGTTCGTCAACGCACAGGTTCGCCTAGTGGGCGTGGACATGAGCACGCTGCTCACCGACCCGGTGACGCTCGGCGTGTACTTTGGCATGCTGCTGGGTAAGCCGATCGGTATCTTTGGCATGACGTTCGCCTTGGTCAAGCTCAAGGCCTGCGAGCTGCCGCACAATGTCAACTGGCATATGATTGCCGGCGTGGGCATTCTGGGCGGTATCGGCTTTACCATGTCGATTCTCATCAGCGGCCTCGCCTTCCCGACGGCCCAGTTTGAGGTTCTGGCTGCCAAGGCCGCTATTCTCGCCGGCTCTGTCACCGCGGCCGTACTTGGCATGATCTACATGAGTGTGATCTGCAAGCACCCCGCGCCCAAGGACGAGTAGGCGCGTAGAAACAGACGCCAGAGCCTGCTCGAGCGCGTGTAAAACGCGGTTTTGAGTGGTACTTGCCACCTGCCGGACACCCCAGTGGCCAAAAAACGCCGTTTGTGAGTACTGTCACAAACGGCGTTTCATTTTAGGCGCGAAAAATAATGTACAAATCTATTCTGTCTGTGCATTAACGATTGCGTGGCTGGACGAAAAATGCCGATGCATCCTTCCAAAACCGGACACAAAAGGCCAAGACTGGCCTTTTTAATTCAAAATCGCTGTTACTAAAAAAGTAACAGTACTCATATTTGCTATTTTTTGACCGCAGGCCCCAATGACTAGGTTTATTCCACGGTGCCGTAGATGGCGCCCCAGCCGTGGGCGGCCAAGGCGGAGTTGAGCTGGTCGCAAAGCGATTGGCGGTCGTAGTAGCCGGGCGGCAATAGGTTCACGATTTCCATGAGATCGGGCGCCAGGTCCAAGATCTCGGCCTGTACGATGAGATCCAGGCGGTCGATGGCGCGGCGGTCGTAAAACAGTCCGTCGACCAGGCGCTGCAGGTCGCCGAATTCCTCGGCCTGGAACGATCCGTATTCCATAGTGCCTCCTTGGGCGCCCCACGCCGGCATGCGCGGCGATTCATAATTCATTGCGATGAACTTAATCTATCACGGCTTCATGCCGTTGCGGCGGTGGCGGTCTATACTTAGACGAACTGCAACGTCCCGCTTCGCGAAAGGTCGCACCCATGCAGACGATCTACCAGAAGATGGAAACCACCGAACTCGATGCCGCCATCGAGGCGCTCAAAGCCGAGGTCGCCGAGGTCAAGGCCAAGGGCCTGGCGCTCGACATGGCCCGCGGCAAGCCGTCGCCCTCCCAGGTGGACATCTCTCGACCCATGCTCGATATCCTCAATGCCGATGCCGATCTGCACGACGGCAACGTCGACTGCTCAAACTACGGTTGCTTTGAGGGCATTCCCTCGGCACGCAAGCTGGCGGGGGAGTTCCTGGGTTGCCCTGCCGAGCAGACGCTCGTACTGGGTTCGTCGAGCCTTCTGATCGAGCACGATATCGCCGGCATGTTTTGGCGCTGCGGTTCGTGCGGCAGCGAGCCTTGGGAGGCTTACGAGGCCGCGCACGACGGCAAGAAAGTCAAGTTCCTGTGCCCTGTTCCCGGCTACGACCGTCACTTTGGCATCACCGCCGACCTGGGTATCGAGAATGTCCCCGTCGCGATGACCGACAACGGCCCCGACATGGACGAGGTCGAGCGTCTGGTTGCCGCCGACGACTCCATCAAGGGCATCTGGTGCGTGCCCAAGTATTCCAACCCCACGGGCATCACCTTTAGCGAGGACACCGTGCGTCGCCTGGTCGAGATGCCCACGGCCGCGCCCGATTTCCGCATCTTCTGGGACAACGCCTACTGCGTGCACGACCTGTACGACGAGACCGACGAGCTCGCCAATATCTTCGACCTCGCTCGCGCGGCGGGCACCGAGGACCGCGTGGTGGCTTTTGCCTCGACGTCCAAGATTACCTTCCCGGGCGCCGGCATCGGCTTCATCGGTGCGAGCCCCGCGGTCATCGCCGAGTTCTCCAAGCGCCTGAAGGCCGGCCTCATCAGCGCCGACAAGCTCAACCAGCTGCGCCACGTGCGCTTCCTTCCCACCATCGAGGCGGTCAAGGAGCATATGAAAAAGCATGCCGAGTTCTTGCGCCCGCGCTTTGAGGCCGTTGAGCGCAAGCTCACCGAGGGTCTGGGCGATACGGGTTGCGCCACTTGGACGCATCCCCGCGGCGGCTACTTTGTGAGCTTTGATGGTCCCGAGGGCTCTGCCCAGAAGGTCGCCGCGCTTTGTGCCGACCTGGGCGTCAAGCTCACGCCGGCTGGTGCCACCTGGCCTTATGGCAAGGACCCGCGCGACACCAACATCCGCATCGCGCCGAGCTATCCCACGGTCGAGGACCTGGAGGCCGCGCTCGATGTGCTGGTGCTGGCCGTTAAGCTCGTCGCTGCCGAGCTTGCTCGTGCCGAGCGCGCCTAACGCCTAGGGCCCCGCAAGTCCGCGCCCAGTACTATCCGCACTTTCGATACGTAAAGGAGCGTATACATGGATTTGGGTATTTCCACCAACCCCACGCCGGAGATCTACACCATTAAGGTAACCGGCGAGATCGATATCTCTAACGCCGATAGCCTGCGCAATGCCATCGACTTGGCGCTCGAGCAGCCCACTGAGGCCGTTGAGCTCGATTTTGCCCAGGTGAGCTACATCGATTCGACGGGCATTGGCGTGCTCGTGGGCGCCGCGCACCACGCGGTCGACCACGGTAAGCGCTTTAGCTGCACTAATGTGCAGCCCCAGGTGATGCGCGTGGTTCAGCTGCTGGGCGTCGACCAGGAGATTTCGATCACGGCGGCATAATCTTTGCCCCCAAAAGGGCGTGCCGTTTGGCATATGTTTGTGATGCGCTCGGACGTTTTGGCGTCCGGGCGCTATACTTGACCGAATGAATAGACGAGTTCCGGCCGAATGGCGCGGTGCGGGCTCGACTCACATCGAGCCTTGGAGGTATGTGTGTTTGGTATTGGAGAGGGTGAGCTCGCGATCATCGTGGTCTTCGGCTTTTTGCTGTTTGGCCCGGATAAGCTCCCGCAGATGGGCCGCACGATCGGCCGTGCCATCCGTCAGTTCCGCGAGACGCAGGAAAAGATGACGGCCGTTGTTCAGTCCGAGATTATCGATCCGGTGAGCGAGGCCGCGTCGGCCCCGGTCAAGCCCAAGAAGGCTGCCGTCGATGACGATTCCGATGCGGACGAGGATGCCGCCGGGACGGCTGCACCCGCAAAGAAGGAGACCTTTGCCGAGCGCCGTGCCCGCCTTGCCGCCGAGAAGGCTGCGAGTGAGGGTGCCACCGAGGGCGAAGGTATTGCCGAGGAGGCCGAGAACGCCGAGCCCGCCAAGGCCGAGCCTGCCGATGCCGCCGTCGAGCCCGAGCCTGCTGCAGAGCCGGAGCCCGAGCCCGAGCCGGCAGAGCCCACGACGGCTGACCTCTACGCTCGTCGTCCCCGCAAGCGCAAGGCCGTCGTCGACCAGCTCGCTCGCGAGCTCGAGGCCGAGGACGACGCCGCTGCCGCCGACGCCCCGAAGGGAGGCGATGAGTAATGCCTATCGGACCTGCGCGTATGCCGCTCTTCGATCACCTGGGAGAGCTCCGTCGCCGCCTGACCATCGTGGTCGTGTCGGTGTTCGCCGCCGCTATCGTGCTGTATTTCGCCACGCCCGTGGTGCTCGACATCTTGGAAGACCCCATCCGCTCCTTTGTGCCAGACGGTAAGTTCTACATCACTACCACGCTCGGCGGCTTTGGCCTGCGCTTCTCGCTTGCCATCAAGATGGCCGTTGTCATGTGCACGCCCATGATCATCTGGCAGATCTTGGCGTTTTTCCTGCCGGCGCTTCGCCCCAACGAGCGCAAGTGGGTCGTGCCCACGGTGCTCGCCTCGACGGTGCTGTTCTTCCTGGGTGCCATCTTCTGCTACTTCATCATCATCCCGGCGGGCTTTGAGTGGCTCATCGGCGAGACCTCGGCCGTCGCTACGGCGTTGCCCGATCTGGAGAACTACGTCAACATGGAGCTGCTCTTTATGATCGGCTTTGGCGTGGCGTTTGAGCTGCCGCTCATCATCTTTTATCTGTCCGTCTTCCATATCGTGTCCTACGCGGCCTTCCGCAGTGCCTGGCGTTTCGTGTACGTTGGCCTGCTTGTGGGCTCGGCTGTGATTACGCCCGACGGCTCGCCCGTTACGCTGGGCCTCATGTATGGCGCCCTGCTCTCGCTCTACGAGATTTCGCTTGCCATCGCCCGTGTGGTCATTACCGCGCGCGAGGGCAAGGAGGGCTTGTTCGTGAGTCGTCTGGACCTGTTCTCGGACGACGAGGACGACGAGGAGTAAATCGGTATGCACGAGGTTGGCATTGTCAACGGCATACTCGATACAGTGATTCGCGCGGCGCGTGGGGCGGGGGCCTCGCGCGCCGTTTTGGTAACGCTGCGTATCGGGGATATGACCGAGGTCGTGCGCGAGGCGCTCGACTTTGCCTGGGAGACGTTTCGCGACGAGGACCCGCTCACGAAGGGCTGCGAGCTTGCCGTGGAGGAGGTCCATCCACAAAGCGAGTGCCAGGACTGCGGTGAGGTCTTCGATCACGACCGTTTCCATTGCCGCTGCCCTCAATGTGGCGGCGCCAACGTGCGCCTGCTGCACGGCCGCGAGCTCGACATCGCCAGTATCGAAATCGAAACCCCCGACGATTAGCCCGCCAGCCACCTGGGGACGGGGTATAAATGTTGGAAATTAAGGAGTGCCGAATATGGCCGAGAAAACGATTGATATCGCGTCGCCGATCCTGTCGCGCAACGAGCGCCTGGCAGATCAGCTACGTCAGCGATTTAAAGAGACAAACACCTATGTGATCAATGTGCTTTCGAGCCCTGGCTCGGGCAAGACCACTACGATTCTGGGCACCAACGAGCGCCTGCGCGACAAGGCCGGCTTGCGCTGCGCCGTCATCGAGGGCGACATCGCCTCGGATGTCGATGCCATTACCATGAAGGAAGCCGGCATGCCCGCCATCCAGATCAACACGGGCGGCCTGTGCCACCTTGAGGGCAATATGATCATGGAGGCCGTTGACGCGTTCGACCAGGCCGTTGGGCTCGATAACATCGATGTCATCTTTATCGAAAACGTGGGTAACCTGGTCTGCCCAGTCGACTTTGACCTGGGTGAGAACCTGTCCATCATGATCCTCTCGGTGCCCGAGGGCGACGACAAGCCCATCAAGTACCCGGGCATCTTCCAGCACGCTGGCGCGCAGCTGCTCAACAAGGTCGACGTGGCTCCGGCTTTCGATTTTGACATGGATAGGTATACTAAGACACTCGATGACCTCAATCCGCAGGCGCCGCGGTTTGCCGTGAGCGCGCGCAAGGGCGAGGGCATGGATGCCTGGTGCGATTGGCTCATCGGGCAGATTGAGCAAGCAAGGGCGTAAGTCGGCCGCCATACGGGCGGGCGTAGCCGCAGAGATACGAGATAGGAGCCTCTTTTGAAGCTCATCATCGCCGAGAAAAACGACGCCGCGCGTCAGATTGCCGAGCGTCTGTCCACGGGCAAGCCCAAAAAGGACAAGGTGTACAACACCGCCATCTACCGTTTTGAGTGGAAGGGCGAGGAGTGCGTGACCATCGGCCTTGCCGGTCACATCCTAGCGCCCGATTTTTGCGACAGCGTGCTGTTCGATAAAAAGCTGGGCTGGTATTCGGTCACCGAGGACGGCGAGATACTGCCGGCCGACATACCCGATGGCCTGGCGCGTCCGCCCTACGACACCAAGCGCAAGCCGTTTCTTGCCGATGGCATCTCAATCAAGGGCTGGAAACTCGAGAGCCTGCCTTACCTCACCTGGGCGCCCGTCATTAAGCTACCGGCCGAGAAGGAACTCATTCGTTCGCTCAAGAACCTCGCCAAGAAGTCCGACAGTGTCATCATCGCCACGGACTTCGATCGCGAGGGCGAGCTGATCGGTTCGGACGCCCTCAACAAGGTGCGCGAGGTTGCGCCCGACCTGCCGGTCGCCCGCGCCCAGTATTCTTCGTTTACCAAGGCCGAGATCACGCAGGCCTTCGATAATCTCGTCTCGCTCGACCAGAATCTGGCCGACGCCGGCGAGAGCCGCCAGCACATCGACCTCATTTGGGGTGCGGTGCTCACGCGCTACCTGACGCTCGCCAAGTTTGGCGGCTTTGGTAACGTGCGCTCTGCCGGCCGTGTGCAGACGCCGACGCTTGCCCTGGTGGTCGAGCGCGAGCGCGAGCGCATGGCGTTTGTGCCCGAGGACTATTGGCAGATCCGCGGCATGGGCGCCGCACAGGGCGCTGCCGAGGACGACCGCTTTAAGATTGCGCACAAGACGGCGCGCTTTACCGACAAGGATGCTGCTGAGGCGGCGTACGGCCACGTTGACGGCGTTGCGACGGCAACCGTCGCCGCGGTGACCAAGCGTTCGCGCAAGCAGCAGCCGCCCACACCGTTTGCGACTACCTCGCTGCAGGCTGCCGCCGCAGCCGAGGGCATCTCACCTGCGCGTACCATGCGCATCGCCGAGTCCCTCTACATGGCCGGTCTCATCAGCTACCCGCGTGTCGACAATACCGTGTACCCTGCGACGCTCGATCTGGGCGCCGTGGTGAGCGACCTTGCAAAGATCAACCCGGCGCTGGCGCCCGTGTGCAAAAAGGTGCTCGCCGGCCCCATGAAGCCCACGCGCGGCAAAGTCGAAACCACCGACCACCCGCCTATCTATCCCACGGGCGAGGGCGATCCGTCCGCGCTCGACGGTGGCCAGCGCAAGCTCTACGACCTCATCGCCCGTCGCTTCCTGGCAACGCTCATGGGTCCCGCGACCATCGAGAACACCAAGCTCGAGCTCGACGTCAATGGTGAGCCGTTCGTGGCTTCGGGCGATGTGCTCGTGACCCCGGGTTTCCGCGAGGCGTATCCGTATGGACTCAAGCGCGACGAGCAGATGCCGCCGCTGGAGCAGGGCGATACGGTCGACGTGTTCGACATTAAGCTCGAGGCCAAGCAGACCGAGCCGCCCGCACGCTACAGCCAGGGCAAGCTCGTGCAGGAGATGGAAAAGCGCGGCCTGGGCACCAAGTCCACGCGCGCGAGCATCATCGAGCGCCTGTACGCCGTGCGCTATCTCAAAAACGATCCCGTGGAGCCGAGCAAGCTGGGCATCGCCATCATCGATGCACTGTCGCAGTTTGCCCCGCGCATCACGAGCCCCGATATGACCAGCGAGCTCGATGGCGATATGACCCGCGTGGAGCGCGGCGAGGACACCGAAGAGCATGTCGTGACGCACTCGCGCGCGCTGCTGGCCGGTGTGCTCGACGAGCTGCTCAAGCATACGCAGGAACTGGGCGATGCTATCAGCGACGCCGTCACGGCCGATGCGCGCGTGGGCGCCTGCCCCAAGTGCGGCAAGGACTTGGTTATGAAGACGAGCGCCAAGACCCGCGGCAGCTTTATCGGCTGCATGGGCTGGCCCGACTGCGACGTGACCTATCCGGTGCCGAGCGGCGTCAAGGTGAGCCCGCTCGAGGGCGAGGCTGCTGTGTGCCCCGAATGCGGTGCGCCGCGCATTAAGTGCCAGCCGTTCCGCCAAAAGGCTTTCGAGATTTGCGTGAACCCCACATGCCCCACCAACTACGAGCCTGACCTTAAGGTGGGCGAGTGCAAGGTGTGCGCCGAGGCAGGACGCCATGGCGACCTGATCGCACACAAGAGCGAGAAGAGCGGCAAGCGCTTTATCCGCTGCACCAACTATGACGACTGCGGCGTGAGCTATCCGCTGCCGGCGCGTGGCAAGCTCGAGGCGACGGGCGAGACCTGTCCCGAGTGCGGCGCTCCCATCGTGGTGGTCAACACGGCGCGCGGTCCGTGGCGTATCTGCGTCAACATGGACTGCCCGACCAAGGAGAAGAAGCCCGCCC
>CABRFW010000018.1 GCA_902470265.1 uncultured Collinsella sp. | reverse complement strand
CTCAGCGGCACTGATGGTCGACTACTCGTGCGCACTCAAGCTCACGGGTTCCGTTGCCGTCATGACTGCCATGAGCGATGCCGCCAAGATGGGCGTCATGGTCAAGGGTGCGAAGTACTTTGAGTCGTTTGCCAAGGCCGACACCATTGTGTTTGATAAGACCGGTACGCTGACCGAGGCCCAGCCGCGCCTAGCTTGCGTGCTCACGACCGACGACTGGAGCGAGGATGAGGTCCTGCGCCTTTCCGCTTGCTTGGAGGAGCATTTCCCGCATCCGGTGGCGCGTGCCGTGGTCAACGCCGCCCGCGAGCGCGGGCTCGAGCACCGCGAGCGCCATGCTGCCGTCGAGTACATCGTGGCACACGGCATCGCTTCGTCCATCGAAGGACGTCGCGCGATTATCGGCTCGGCACACTTTGTGTTTGAGGATGAGAGCGCGCAGCTCGAGTCCGACATTACGGAGCAAATCGAGTCCCAGATGCAGGGCCTGTCGCCTCTGTACCTGGCGGTCGACGGCAAGGTCGTCGGCGTGCTCGGTATCGAGGACCCGCTCAAGTCCGGGGTCCGCGAGGCCATCGCCGACCTGCACGCGTTGGGCGTTAAGCACGTGGTCATGCTCACGGGCGACTCGGAACGCACGGCCGAGCGCATTGCTCGCGAGGCAGGTGTCGACGAGTTTAAGGCCGAGCTGCTGCCCGAGGACAAGTACGCTTATGTGGAGCGCATTAAGAGCGAGGGGCGCCACGTTGCCATGGTGGGCGACGGCGTCAACGATTCGCCGGCGCTCGGTTTGGCCGACGTGGGGCTGGCCATGGGCGGCGGAAGCGACATCGCCAAGGAGGTCGCCGATATCATCCTGACCGATACGGATCTGGCCGCAATCGTGCGTCTGCGCCGTATGAGTCAGGGGCTTATCGACCGTCTGACGAGTTCATATTCCAAGGTGATGCTCACCAACTCGGCGCTGTTGGCATTGGGTATTACCGGCATGATCACTCCGCAGACTTCGTCACTGCTGCACAACGGCTCAACGATCGCCTACAGCCTGGGCAACGCGAAGGCTTACCTGCGCTAGCAGACGTGTTCGCGCACGTTATCTGGCCTGCGCCCAGACGGCATCGGTGTCGTTCGGGCGCAGGCCTTTTGCGTTTGAATATTTGCTAGTATCTCTATATAGTATTGCTAGCAGGGCTAGCAATTGAAGGGAGCGGGATCGACATGGGTGCTGTTAGCGGCATGGCGCAGGTGAACGTTCGCGTGGATCGCCAGGTCAAGAACCGTGCCGAGGAGGCGCTGCGGCTTTCGGGCGGGTCGCTGCCCGAGCTCATCAAAAAGGTGGTGGCCAAGGTCGCGCAGGGTGGCGGGCAGTGCGAGGAAGTGCTTGCGGCCGTCGACGACCGGCAGCAGGCCGTCGCGCCCGATACTCCGTTCGCCGCGTCGTGGGCAGCGGCAGATCGGCTTTATGCAGATATGGGCATCGCTGCGTCGCCTGTATCCGACGATCGCGATTGGGACACAATCTATTCCGAAGCCATGGACGAGCGCTATCGCCAAAAGGGGATGATCCTGTGAGCGGGGCTCCTCTCAAGATCATGGTGGACGCCAACGTATGGGTCGATTCGTTTTGCGTTGACCATGCCGAGTCGCTTGCCGCACGCGCGTTTATTGGGCAGGCGACGGAGGCGGGGGCATTGCTGTTCTTTCCGGTGCATATCGCCAAGGACGTGCTGTACGTTGTCCAACACGAACTGAAGCGCAGCGTTCTTGCCAGCGGGGGAGCGCTCGACGAGGCATCTGCCCGTGCAATTGGCGATGCGGCGTTGGCGTTTGTTCGGAACATGACCGAAAACGCCACGGCCGTGGGCGCAGATGCGTCGGACCTTTGGCTGGCCGACAAATACTTAGCGCTCCATCGCGATTACGAGGACAACTTGGTGCTCGCCGCGTGCAAGCGCGCGCAGGTCGATTACTTGGTGACCAACGATCGTAAGCTGCTCGAACATGCCGATCTTGCAGCAAAGACCCCGCGCCAAATGATGCCAATTCTGGCTTTGACCGAACGTGGCGGCGCGGCTATCGGTTGACGCGAACTGTTTGCGGGCCTCTTGGACGACGATGCGCCAAGGGGCCCGCGTCTGCTATTTACAAAAGCTCGGCCTTAATGGCGGGACTTTCTGCGAGCTGCTCGGCTGCCTTTTCGTCGGAGCTGTCGAGTGCTGTCAGGCTGCGGTAGACCCACTCGTTGACCTGGGTGTTTTTGACGCCTGCGGTCTGCATAAGGGCGCCTACCTCGCGGATTGCTGCGAGCAGATCGGCTTTGGGACCCGCGAGCTCGACCTCGACGCCGTGGTAGGCGGTCACGCCGCGGTTCTCACTCACGTGGTCGATAAAGCCCTCGACGGTCTCAAGCTGCTGGGCGAGAGCTGCATCATCGTCAGCGTCCAGCGCGACGAGTGCGTTCGATACCGTGAGGGCGGGATGTCCGCAGGGGACAAAGCCTTCGATGACATCCATAGCTTCGGTAATGGTTGAGCCCAGGCCTGCGAGGGCATTGACGAGTTGCTGCTTGGTATCCATAACGGTCCTTTCGGCGGGTCAATTTTGCTTGGCGAAAATATACGTGACGCAATCGGTAGCAAAAGTGCGAAGTGCGGCGCACATTGGGGTCTTCACAGCTCGTGCATAGAACAGCTGCCTGCTTTCAGAACGTGGTAAGATAACTCATCACAAGCGGGGCTCGCCCCGTATGTTCCTTGAAAAGTCGACGGGTGTTGGGTGCTCGCGCCCAATGCCATCCAGACTTTCCCGACATTCGGGGGCGACTGGTTTCGACACGATAGCTCTGAGAGAGGAAGCAAGCCGAGGTCTCCTCGCCTCGTTAAACAGGGGTACCGTCAAATTGAATTGACAACAACTCTTCTTTTGAGCCTATGGCTCTCGCTGCTTAATTTATAGCGGCGCGTCAACCCGGTGATTTCCCCGACACCGGCGCGACGTCATGTTAGGGGAATGCTCCTGCGCACGTAATCGGTATGGTGCAGGCTAAGACCGAACCGGTTAGGACGCCGCGAGCGTGTCGCTGCGCGCAAAGCATCCGAGACTAAACCAGCGAATGAGCTTGGAGATGCCAATCAGGGGGCTTTCGCGGACCGGAGTTCGATTCTCCGCGCCTCCACCAGAAGTAACAGGCAGGTAGATATTCGTATCTACCTGCCTTTTTATTTCTAGTCCGCACCGCGGAGAATCGAACTCTGTGCAGGGCGTGAGCGTTTTTAGCCCGCGGGTGAGGACGCCGGCAGGCGGCCGAAGCCGGTGCGGATTTGCGAAGCAAATACGCGGATTCTCCGCGCAAACTATCAGCTCAATATGGATGCGATGTTTATCGAATCTCAGCCGGCCATGCGCCGCATCAACGGATCCCCTCCCGTACCGCGGAGAATCGAACTCTGCGCAGGACGCGAGCGTAAAGAAAACGCCGCGTCAACGCAGGCCGGGACACGCTTTCCCAATGGCGGCCCAGGCGGAAAGTCCATCCCGGAATCCGCGCTCAGACTGGGACGTAGTATCCGGATGGCGCCTCAAGCGGAAACTGCGACCCGGAATCGAGCCGTAGAGTGGGACATACTTTCCCAATGGCAGCTCAAGCGGAAAGTACATCCCGGAATCCTCGTTCGGAATGGGATGCAGTTTCCAAATGAATGGCTAGCGGAAAGTTCATCCCGGAATCCGCGCTCAGAACGGGATGCGCTTTCCCAGCGGCGGTCCAAGCGGAAAGCACGTCCCGGAATCTCGCCTCAAACTGGGACACACTTTCCGCTTCACCTACCTCCTCGAAAAACCCGCGCTCTCGCCATCCTAAAACTGGGTAGAAGAAAGCCAAAACGCAATCGCAGGAGGTCAACATGACTGCAGAAGATAAGGCAAAGAACGCCGGCAAGGTCGCGCTCGTCTTGGAGGGTGGCAGTTTTCGCGGGCAGTTTACCGCGGGCGTGCTCGACGTCCTCATGGAGGCTGGTGTCGAAATCCCGGCGGTGTACGGCGTCTCGGCCGGCGCCCTCAACGGCGTGAACTATAAGTCGCACCAGATCGGCCGTGCCAACCGCATCAACCTGGCTTTCTGCAACGACAGCCGCTTCATGGGCGCCGCATCGTTTGCGTCCACGGGCTCTATTGTGGGTTACGACTTTATTTTCAACGATGTCCAGGACCGCCTGGATCCCTTTGACAACGAGACGTTCGACGCGAGCCCCATCGAGATGTACGCCGTCGCGACGGACATGCTCTTTGGAACCGCCACGTACCTCCCGGTCAAAAGCGCCGTGCTCGATCTCGACGCCGTGCGCGCATCGACCTCGTTGCCACTGGTGACGCCGCCGGTCGAGATTGACGGGCACAAATATGTCGACGGCGGCGTGGCCGATTCGGTCCCCATCGAGCATGTGCTCGAGGAGGCGGGCTTCGACCGTGCGGTCGTCATCGTCACGCAGGACCGCTCGTACGAGAAAAAACCCTACGAGTTTTTGCCGGCCGCGCGTGCGCGTTATGCCGACTACCCCTACCTGCTCGAGGCTATCGAGACGCGCCACGACCGTTACAACATCCAGCGCATGCACCTGTGGAAGTATGAGCGCGAGGGCCGTGCGTTGGTCGTCGCTCCGCAAAAGCCGGTCGAGGTCGGCCATGTCGAGCACGATCCGGCAAAGCTTTTGGACCTATATATCCAGGGCCGTCAGGAGGCAAAGCGCCTGCTCGCGGAAATCCAAGAGTTCGTTGAGCGCTAACGACGGCGAACCCTCAAAAAATGACAACAGCTAAAGAGCTGGAAAAATTATGGCTCGTGGATGACATGTGCAGAAACTCTGGTCGGAGCCAAAATACCTGTTGACTCGTACGGCGAGCGGGGTAATATGAACGGGTTACTTGCAGAGCCCCGTGAATCTCTGTAACAACACGTACTGTACATGGAGGAGTCTAAGTGATTTCGAAATCGACTCACTACGCCAAGCAGGGCGAGGTCCAGCGCAACTGGGTTCTCGTCGACGCCGATGGTGCTGTCCTGGGCCGTCTTGCCACCCAGATCGCAATGATCCTGCGCGGTAAGAACAAGCCCCAGTTCACGCCCAACAGCGACTGCGGCGACTTCGTTGTCGTCATCAACGCCGATAAGGTCCAGCTTACCGGTAACAAGGCCGACACGAAGACCTATTATCGCCACAGCGGCTACAACGGCGGCCTCAAGGCTGAGAGCTTCCGCCAGGCTATGGAGAAGCACCCGGAGAAGGTCATCGAGCGCGCCGTTCGCGGTATGCTGCCCAAGACCACCCTCGGCCGTGCCCAGATGACCAAGCTTAAGGTCTACGCTGGTGCCGAGCATCCGCATGCTGCCCAGAACCCCACGAAGATTGAGCTGGAGGCTTAAAGATGGCTGAGAACACCGTTGTCTACCAGGGTACCGGCCGTCGTAAGAACGCCGTCGCCCGCGTCCGTCTCGTCCCCGGCACCGGCAAGGTGACCATCAACAAGCGTGACGCCGAGCAGTATTTCGGCCGTCATCAGCTCGTTGAGAACGCCCTTGCTCCCTTCAAGGTGACCGACACCGCCGGTCAGTTCGACGTTATCGCTCTGTGCGATGGCGGCGGCATCTCCGGTCAGTCCGGCGCTCTGCGTCTGGGCATCGCTCGCGCTCTTCTGAACGCTGGCGACTACCGTGCTGACCTCAAGAAGGCCGGTTTCCTTACGCGCGATGCTCGCGTGGTCGAGCGCAAGAAGTACGGCCTCAAGAAGGCCCGCCGCGCTCCCCAGTTCTCCAAGCGCTAAGGTTTTATCTCCTTTCGAGATACAATGTACAAGCGGGGCCTGCCGATTCCTCGGCGGGTCCCGCTTTTCTTTTTCGACTAGGGTGGGCGGTTGCATATCGCCTGCTAGGGAAGGAGCGATCCTATGCCCCAGAACATCTTCGGTACCGACGGCGTCCGTGGCGTCGCCAACGCCGATCTTTCGTGCGACCTCGCGTTTCGTCTGGGTCGCGCGGCGACCAAGTTTCTTGGTCCGGACATCTGCATCGGCCGTGATACGCGCCTTTCGGGCACCATGCTCGAGAGCGCTCTGACCGCCGGCATTATGGCCGAGGGCGGCCGTCCGCATTGCTGCGGCGTTATCCCCACGCCCGCTGTGGCGCTGCTCACTGTTCAAAACGAGCTCGATGGCGGCATCGTCATCTCCGCTTCGCACAATCCGCCGGAGTTCAACGGCATCAAGTTCTTTAGCCGCAAGGGCATGAAGCTTCCCGACGCGGTCGAGGAAGAGATCAGCGCCTGGGTCATGTCCGAGGAAGCCATGGCTGCCGACACGCTGCCGACCGGTGCCGGCGTGGGCCACATCATCAAGATGAAGGACGCTCGCAAGGCATATGTCGATCATGCCATCGATACGCTCGATGGCCTGAGGCTCGATGGCCTGGTTGTTGCCGTCGACTGCGGCCACGGTGCTTCTTGCCAGACCACGCCCGCCGCGCTGCAGCGCCTGGGCGCCACGGTGCACGCTATCAACACCGATTATTGCGGCACGGACATTAACGTTGAGTGCGGCTCCACTCACCTTGAGCCCCTGCGCGAGCTCGTGCTGCGCACCCATGCTGACATCGGTCTGGCCCACGACGGCGACGCCGACCGCGTACTGTTCGTGGACAGCGAGGGCAATGAGATCGATGGTGACTACATCCTGGCTATCTGCGGTTCTGACCTTGCCGCTCGCGGCAAGCTCGCCAACTCCGAGATCGTCTCGACCGTCATGTGCAACCTGGGCTTCTCCATCGCTATGAAGGAGCAGGGCTTCGAGATGGTCCAGACTGCCGTGGGCGACCGCTACGTTCTGGAGCGCATGCTCGCGGACGGCGCCGTCATCGGCGGCGAACAGTCCGGCCACATCATCTTCCTGGAGCACAACACCACCGGTGACGGCCTGGTGACGGCTCTGCAGCTGCTGGCCGTGCTCAAGCGCACCGGTCGTACCCTCACCGATCTTGCCGGCATCATGAAGAAGTACCCGCAGGTACTCGTCAACGTGCATTCCGACAACAAGGCCGGTCTGGACGATTGCCAGCCCATCTGGGATGCCGTCGCTGCTGCCGAGAAGGAGCTTGACGGCCGCGGCCGCATTCTGGTGCGCCCGAGCGGTACCGAGCCGCTGGTCCGCGTGATGGCCGAGGCCGAGACGCACGAGCTGACCCAGCGCGTTGTCGACGACATCGTCGAGGTTGTCAAGCGCGAACTTCCCTAATGGTCAAAAACCGTTGCCAAGTGGTAAACTGTTAAGGTTATTTTGATTGATTGGTATGTCCGAGGGGGAGCATGTTCACTAAAGTCCTAAGGTCTTTTGGTATGCGTGGTCGAGTCCTTACGCTGGATGCTCCCATCTCGGGCGACGTCATTCCGCTTTCCGAGGTAAACGACCAGACGTTTGCCACCGGCCTTTTGGGCCAGGGCGTGGCGATTCGGCCCACCGGAACGCGTGTGATTGCACCGGCTGATGCCAAGGTCGAGGCTATTTTTCCCACGGGACACGCCGTTGCGCTTAACACGGTCGATGGTCTGGACGTGCTTATCCACGTTGGTTTGGACACTGTTCAGCTCGAGGGCAAGCACTTTACCGTACATGCGCAAGTGGGTGACATCGTCCATAAGGGTGATGTGCTCATTGAGTTCGATCGCGAGGCAATTGCTGCCGAGGGCTACGATGTGACGGTTCCCATCTTGGTGTGCAACTCCGTTGAGTTCTCGAGCATCAAGGGCTCCGTTGGCGTGCATGTCGAGGAGATGGATCAGCTCATCGTTGCTCGCGAGCGCTAGCAAGTGCACGTGGCCATTAGCCTACAATTCAAACACGTTTACGGAGGGCGCCCTTGAAAGAGGACGCCCTCCGTGGCAAGATGGGATTTGTCCGAGGCTAAACAGCTTCGGGTCACCGTGGACGGGCAGGGGCCTCGACGCGGCTAGACACGAGACACATACATTACGCGACCTCGCCCTGGTGGCCGCACACGTTGGTTGCGGCCGACGCGGGCCGCGGGCAAGTGCTTGTAAGGGGAGCCTTGCCTCTCTTGTACGAGAAAGGACGCGTAATGAAGATCATTAAAGCTAAAGACTACGAGGATATGAGCCGCAAGGCCGCCAATATCATCTCGGCGCAGGTTATCCTCAAGCCCGACTGTGTGCTGGGCCTTGCCACCGGCTCCACCCCGATCGGTGCCTACAAGCAGCTCGCTGCTTGGTACGCGAAGGGCGACGTCGACTTTGCCGAGGTTAGCACCTACAACCTGGACGAGTATCGCGGCCTTTCGCACGACGATCCCCAGAGCTATCACTACTTCATGCGTGAGAACTTCTTCGATCACATCAACATCGACCTGAACAACACGCATGTGCCCGATGGCTCCAACCCCGACGCCGCCGCTGCCTGCTCTGAGTACGACAAGATCGTCGCCGACGCCGGTTACCCGGATCTGCAGCTGCTCGGCATCGGCAACAACGGCCACATCGGCTTCAACGAGCCCGATGACCACTTCTCCAAGGGTACGCACTGCGTCGACCTCACCGAGAGCACCATTCAGGCCAACAGCCGCCTGTTCGACAGCATCGACGATGTTCCCCGTCAGGCCTACACCATGGGTACCCAGACCATCATGTATGCCCGCATGATCCTGGTCGTCGCCAACGGCGAGGCCAAGGCTCAGGCCGTGCATGACATGTGCTATGGCCCGGTTACGCCCGAGTGCCCGGCTTCGATCCTGCAGCTGCACACCAACTGCGTTGTCGTTGCCGACGAGGCCGCCCTTTCGCTCTGCGAGTAGCGCGAATCCTGCACCTCGACATAGCCTTGCCTAAGGCCTCCGCTTTGCGGGGGCCTTTTTGCTATCCCTTTCCGCCCGCTTGACCAAAATCTTGCCGCAAGCTTGACGAATGCCGGATGCCCAACAGTTTGATTCATTCCATACCAGATTCTATGTAAAAATGCCACTAAAAGGTCGTAGACGGTAGCGGGTGCTAGGCGAGTTGAATGACATAGCTGAACCTTGTTCATCTGCGTTACACTGCCGCTTAGATGGGACAAGCTGACAAGCTCATTTACCTGCTAAAAGACCGATTAGTCGGGGGATTAATAACAATCGGTCCTCGCTGTACAAAAACTTGCCGCTTGCGTACCAAAAGACAACCTAAAACACAAGGTCGCTCTATTCATAGCGCGGCTTGTATGGTCTTGCGGTTACAGTGTCCATACGGTCGAGTTGAGGAGCGGGCATGGTAAACGATTTGAGCGGTATAGACGACCTCGAGCTGATGCCGCTGGGCGGAGGCTATATGGTGCGACGCGAACGCTTGATGAATGAGCTTATCGCCAAGGGCCGAAAGGCCGGCATCGTGGTTCTTTATGCGCCCGACGGGTTTGGGAAGACCTCGGTGCTGCTGCAGTACACCCATGAGGTTAAATGCGACCCGACGCGAGGCCCCGTGCGGATTATCGAGGCCGATCGCGCCACTGGGCGCGAGGTGTTTATGCAGCTCGAGGTGGTTACCGAAGAACTCAAAGACAAACCGCACTCCCTGATCGCGATTGATAATGTGCCAAACCTCGATCAGCACGATACCGAAGACCTCATCGACAGGATTCGCGGCCTGCGCGCTATGGGGGTAGGGGTCTTTATTTCCTGCCGTCCTTCAAATCGTCAGCTGATTCATGGGCTGGGCGATTCGGTTAAAATCAATGCGCAGATGCTCAAGGTGCATGCCTATGAGTATTCGGCGTGGGCATCGGCGTTTTCGATCAGCACATCGCTCGACTTCTATCAGCTCACGCAGGGCGTGCCCGAGCTCGTTTCGGCATTGCAGACGGGTCTGTATGGCCAAGGCGACGTAGCCGGCCTGCTCGAAAACGAGATTGTCAACGTATATGGCGCGGCACTTGCCGATCTGGCTTCGCTCGACAATAATGCGCTGTTTTGCGTGGCATGTCTCATGGTTTTGATGGGCGAGGGCAATATCGCAGAACTCGAGGCTTGCGGGGTGAGGCTGTCGATGGTCGACCAGTCCTACTTTGTACGCGACTACCCGATCTTTGGCTTGGATCCCGCCGAGCGGAGTTTTACGTGTCTGGGCACAGAGGATAACGGACGCTTGCGTTTGCGTAAGTTGGTGGCCGAGGTTCGCCCCGAACTTGTTCCGAGGGCGGCCCGGATTTTGCTTAAGGCGGGCCGATGCGATGCGGCGATGGGCCTGGCGGATGCCTTTTTGGACCGTGAGGCGGTCCTTGAACTTGCTGGGCAGTATGGGGTCGATCTTGCTCTGACGGGGCACGGGGCCGATATCTGCCGAGCAGCGCTGGGCACGATTGATGCTGACGATCCGGCTCCAGAGCCAACGCCTGCCGAGGCACTCGGCGTATATCTGGCAGCGGTCAGCGTGTCCAATACAAAGCTCGCTCGCTATATGGCATCGGTCATCGAGCGCGAGGGCGAACGGGCGGCCTGCGAAATAGACCCTGTTTCATGGAGGGTGGCCCAGACGCTGACGGCTGTTTGCTATGGGGACAACGGGCTTGGGCTCCCTACGAATCTGGCCGTGCCAGAAATCGAGACATCCCATACCGCACTCGATATGTTGTCTGCGCATATCGAGGTCAAGCGGTGCCTGACCGAGCGGGGAGATGACGGCGGCGTTCTACAGCAGCTCAAAACGTGCAAGGCCTACGACTGCGAGCTCGACCTCGCGGGGATTGTTATACGGGCCGATAGTATGCTGGTGGAGCTCTTTGACGGGTCGTTTGCGGGAACCGACGAGCGCGACGACGAGATGACGGTGGTGCGGGAGGCGCTCGACGTACGCGGGCTTAAGGCGATGGCTATCTGGGTGCGCATGGTGTTGGCGGCACGGCGGCTCCTTTCCGGCTTGCCGGTAACCGACGACGCGGCGTTCAACGAGCTCGATCGTTTTGCCGTGCGCATGCGCGACAACCAGATTCAGCTGTTTGGCCTGTTGCTAGAAGGCTGGCAGTCGCTGGCAGAGGGACTGCCGGTTAATGCAAAGTTCCGTGCGGTCCAAGTGCTCAAACTTGCCGAGGAGTCGATTGCGTACATGCGCGATAACGCATTGCTGCTGGAGCGCGCGGCGTATCTGCGTAACACCTCGATGGTTTCGGTGCGCGAGGAAGCGGAGCTACTCGATATAAGCCAGACGCAGGTTGGTGGCGCAGAAGCCTGGATGGTGGCGCTGCATTTGGCCTGTGCGGGCCGAGACAGCGATCTTGCGGCCTGGATGTCCATGAATCGTGCGGGGATTCTAGAGCCATCGTATCGGCTCTTTGCGCGCCTTGCCATGCATTGTCTGGGCGAGCCGGCGGCCAGGATACGCAAGAAGCTTCCCGTGCGCGAGCTGTCGCGGTACTCGCTGCGCGACGATTTGGAAGGGGAGGGCGAGCGCCTGTTCCAGGCCGGCGAGGTTAAAGCCGTTGATACCATCGACCATATCGAGATTCGCATGTTCGGTGCGTTTCGCGCCGAGCGCGACGGGTTTCCCATCACGGACAAAATGTGGCGCCGCAAGAAGGCGGCGACGCTTGCCGAGCGGCTTGCGCTGGGCATGGATGCGCTCGTCGATCGTGAGACGCTGGCCATGGAGCTGTGGCCCCATGCCGAGTTTAATAGCGCCCGCAACAACCTGTACTCGACGATATCGCGCTTGCGGTCGGCTTTGGGACCGACGCCGGATGGCAAGTCGTGCGTGCTCATCCAAAATGAATGCATTGGGCTCAACGGCGACTACGTCAAGACCGATGTACGGCTGTTTGACCAGATAAGCCGCGAGGTTTTGGGAAATCGCACGGGTGCGCGCGGGCCCCATTTAGTTGAGCTGTGCCTTAAGATTGAGCAGCTTTATGCCGGACCGCTGTATGTTCCCAATGGCTGTAATCCCACCTACTTTTTGCGCATGCGGCGCATTATGCAGTCAAAGTACATCGATTGCATGATTAAGGGAGCAAATGCCGCTCTAGAAGAAAACGATCTGCAGTCGGCGATTTGGCTGGCGGAGTCGGGGCTTCGACAGGAAACGGCGCGTGAGGATATGGTGCGCTGCGCCATGCGCGTCTACAGTGCGGCGGGGCGGCGGCGCGATATCGTCGAGCTGTACAGCGGGCATATGCACCACCTGAGGGAGCAGGTCAATGGCGTGCCCGAGCCCGAGACGCGGCGTCTATACGAGCGCTTGGTGGAGGGGCGGCTCAATCGCGTGCTGGTCGAGCGATAAAAAACGGGCGCCCGAAATACTTGGGCACCCGTAAGCTTGCTATGTGTTGGATCGCCGGATCATTGGCTCTTAGACGAGCTTGATCTTCTCGATGTCCTTGCGCGAGGACTCGCGATACAGTGAGAACTTGCGGCCGATAACCTGAACGACCTCGGCGTGGCAACGCTCGGCGAGCTCCTCGGCGGCCTCGCGGGCGGAAAGGCTGGAGCCATCGAGCACGGAGCACTTAACGAGCTCGTGCTTCTCCAGGTAGGCGACCGTCTGCTCGACGGTGCCCTCGTTGACATCGGACTTACCGATGATGATGGCGGGGTTGAGGTGATGGGCCATGCTGCGAAGCTGCTTGACCTGTGCTCCTGTCAGTGCCATGGGTTCTCGCTTTCTATGTATGGGGCGCCCCGCGACGGGGCCTTAATTTACGTGAGCTGTCCCACGATAGCGCAGGAACGGTGCGGTGTGGAGCGCGTTTGCCCAGTTCAAAAAGAATGCGGATGCCGAGTGAGTGGGCAGTGCGGGCTGCGAACAGGCTATGAGCTGGGCGCAGAGACCGGCTCCCATGCAATAAACGCCCAACGAACCTTGCGGACATGATCGAGCATATAGCGCCCCTGCGGCACGCCCTTGGAGCCCGGCTCACCGGCATGGGGGTTCTCAATCATGTGTTGAGCGATATAGTCGCGCAGGCGGTCAACCTTATCTTCGTTACCGTGCTCGAGCATGCGGGAGAAGTCTGCCACGCCCGCCTCAAGGCTATCGAAAGTATCGCGACGAGGCGATTCAAAGTATGTAACCTGCGGCAACGCACCCATCTGAATGAGGATATTAAAAGCATACACAAAGCCATTACTGCAGGTAACCGGGGCACCGATGGCGTTCATCAAGTGCAGATCATAGCGCGGGCTGGAGTTGGCGACCATCGTGACAGCGCAACGCCGACGAGCCGTACGGTCAAGCTTGACAAGTGCGCCTTTTAGGTTGGTCGTGGTGACAGAGCGACTGGCAAAGGCAACATCCACCGCTTTCGCGACCGGTCCAACCAAATCCCAATCATCATCCCAAGCAAGCTCAAGCGGCGTAATAAGATCTTCGAGCCCGTAATACTCAATGCCGGCATCAAGCGTGCCCAACATGGCAGGAGAGAAGTCGGCAGCAATCACGGAATGCCCAGCCTGAGCAAGCGGAATAGCAATCGACCCAGCCCCACACCCCATATCGAGCACCGACTCGCCGGGCTTCAACGCCAACAGCTTTATAAAATCCCGAGCATAAGGGGCAGTCTCCAACGGCCGAAAATGCCGAGCCCTTTTATCCCACTCAAAAGAATCATCAGCCCGTCGCCGACCAGCTTGCAGGCGCATCCATTCGCCATTCCAATCCGCAGCAAGCAGCTCAGAACGATTTTCCCCATCAACCACGGGCCAACCTCCTAGCAACAAAAAAGCGACTCCTCCCAAAAGAAGAGCCGCAACCAGCATATATCAGAAAGAACCGATCCAACGTCAAACCGTCCTCACAGCCAAGTGGTGCAGGAGCGAAGCAACTGCAACCGGGATAGAACCCAACTGAGGTCCCGTTGTGCGGGAGCCC
>CABRFW010000017.1 GCA_902470265.1 uncultured Collinsella sp. | reverse complement strand
CAGTAGTCGCAGACGAGCTTTTGCTCGGCACTGGCAAAATGCAGGGGGCCGCCGCAGGCAGGGCACTGATAGTTAACGCTTTCGAAGGCCATGATCGGTCCTTTCCGTGCCGAGGGCTATGCGCCGATGGCGCCGCCGCAGTATTCGCAGCGCCCGCTGGCATCGGGAATGGTGGTCGCGCCGCAGAAGGGGCAGGTGACCGCGGTCTTGGGGGCCTTGGCGGCAACGACGCTGTCGCGCGTTTCCTGGCGCAGCTGCACCAGCGCGTCGCGGACCTCGGTAGCCTGGCGCTTGGCCTCGCGGTACTCGATGGATCCGCGCTGCTCGATGGTGGAGTCGTTCACGCGCAGGCCGATCTCGGTAAAGTACGGCGTGTTGACGTGGATGGTCAGATTGAAGTCGTAATCCAGGTCGTAGCGCGGCGGGTCATAACTCTCACGCTCGCCGTCCTTGGTCTCGCGATAGATCTCGGTGCGGTGCTCGTCGATATCCATATCGCAACCGAGCACCTGCGAGAACTCGATGATGTCGGGGTTGGCGTCGCGCCAGCGCGTCTGCGAGGTAATGATCAGCAGGCCCGCGTCCTCGTCGAGCATAATATTGGTGCGCCCGGCCGAGAGCGTGCGCGTGGGGTTGAACGAGGCCAGGCGCTCGGCATTGGCCTCGCGGTAGGCGAGTTGCTCGCGGATATCGTCCGCGGTGCTGGAACGATAGCCGCCAAAGAAGGGGGAGAGCTTGTCGACGCACTCTTTGCACAGGTAGCCTTCGTTGATCTTGGTCTTACCTAGAAGTCCCAGCTCGGTACCGCAAATCGCGCACTCTTTCTTCTCGAACATCTTGTCAAAGAAGCCCATGGCTGCCTCCCATCAACAGGTAGCGTGTGTCACTTTTGATGATGGGGGAGTGCGCGATCTTTCACGATACCCAGACGGCTCAAGAGGTCTCCACAACTGGGACACATGGCCCATTTTTCATCCCCAAATAACTTGCGGTGAAATAGTTCCTAAATGTGGGCCATAGAAGGCCAAACAGGAACTATTCCACCGCAACTTCTGGGTAGTCATCGGGGACGTTCTTAAACGACTAGTCGTTGGGGGCAGTCTTCGGCCACTCATTGGGGACGTACTTAAATGAGTGGCGGTTGGGGACACTCCGTGCCGAATGTGGGTGCCGCCGCTTGCTACGCGACGGTGATGGCGACCTGGGCGTAGCGGGTGCAGGGGCGCTCGGCGCGGGTTTTAACGCTGAGGGTGAGCACGAAGCGGTCACCGGGTTGTGCATCGGTGGGTACGGTGAACGTGGCGTTCGTCGCGCATTCCTGCCACAGCGACAGATCTTGAGCGCCTGCATAGCGCGACGGCTCCACGGCGACATCCCAGTGCGCGTCGAAGCCCCTACCATCGGGGTCGACGATGGTCGCTGCAAGAGCAACGCGCTCGCCGGCCGCGGCGCTCATGTCGCCCGTGACCTCGGCAACATACGCCGGATGCGAGCAGTCCGCGGGCCCATGGGCGCACCACTGCGCACGAGCGGCGAAGTCTTCCTGATAGGCGCGCAGATGGGGATTAGGATTGCCATCGACGGGCGTGCCTATGGCTGCAAAGCCGGCAGGTGCGTCCGAGTCGGGATGCCCGTCGAGGAACATGCGGCCGAGCAACGTGTCAAAGTCGCGGTTATCGATGCCGCGCAGGCCAAACGGCAGCAGCGGGATATAGGTCATTGAGTCGCCTTCGGCCATAAAGTCGCCGCGCTCAAACTGCATCGCAGGCATGCCCTCCAGGCCCCAGTCCAAGCGCGCATGCTTGCCAAACTGAAAGCGCTCGGGCTCGTTTTCGTACACCTTGCCATCGCCATAGAGCATATAGCGCGCCATAAGGGGACCGTTGCCCTGCGTGAGATTCTGTTCGGGCCAGGGAGCCTGAAAGAGCGGCAGTGTATCGGGCTGAGCCATCTTGGCATCGACATAGCCGCCATACATATAGGGCACACACCAAAAGATGAGATCGGGGAAGAGCTCATGCCCATGGTCGAGCCAAGAATTGTCCTGCCCCACGCCATCGGCAACGCCCATCACGCGCACCTTCTGATAGACACGCTGCTGCACAGAAGGCCATTCGGGCGTATCACGATAGCGCTCAGCAATGCTCATGAGCGCACGAACAATGGTATTCATGCCGCCCCAGCTGAGCAGCCAAAGCGTACGCGGGTCATCATCCAAGATTGCCTGAGCAATCACGCGCGAACCCTCAGTCTCCTCACGCACATCGCCCTCAAAGGCAACGTTGCCCACAAAGGTACGCTCAATCATCTGAGCCGGCGAAGGAAACGGCGGCTCACCGGCAGCGGCCGCATTAGCCTGCAGCTGAGGCCAAGCCTGGGCATATTCATTGCTCCAGAGGCTCTCGATCCAATGCTCAGGAAACGGTCGATACTCACGAAGCTCCCCAGCAAGCGGATCAGGCTCATGGGGCACAACATTCCACTCATAAGAGCGACGCCCTTTAGTCCGCCAATGCGGATTCACCTCGCCGAGCGTATGGACGCCATCCCCAAGAAAGTGATACTGCGAAGCCGTGTACACCACAGCCTGCACATCAAGCACATTAAGATACAGAGCCAAATGAACCAGAGAGTTCATATCATCGACTTCCATATCAGTAGTAACAATCACCATTCCAGCCAGTTACGCGCAAGGCAAGACGGGACCCACGTCCCCATCGCCGTCAACCTGGCGGCCCGCCGGAAGCGCTCACCCAGGGTCAACAGCAACGGAAACGCAGCGGGGCCGAGGGCTTACCTCTGAAAATATTCCGCAGGGGGCGGCCCGGTTGCACAGCGCGAAGCGCGTGGTGCAACCGGGCCGCGTGCCCGAGGACATTTTCAGAGGTAAGCCCTCGGCCCCGTGATGGGATAGATTACCTGTCGACCCTGGCCGACCACTCCCAGCAGCCCACCGGCTCGCCGTCGATGAGTACGTTGCCCCCGTCGAAGTCTTGATAACACAGGCCGTTGAATTGGTGGATCCACACGCCATGGTTGAACGTTTTCTTGGGCGAGCCGTCGGCCTCGCGGTAGCGCCCGGTCAGGTCCTCGACATGGCTAAAGTACGTGAGGTGTACGTTGGCGCCGGCAGCGCGCAGGCGAGCCGTGAGCGGCAGCACGGTTTCCTGCGGGGCCACGAGCTCGTCGCCCTTGGAGTGCGTGAACCACAGCGGCGTCTTGGCAAGGGCGGCGACGTCCTCGTCCGTGGCGTTGTACCACGGCGCGCAGCAGGGAAGGCCCGCGGCGAAGAAATCGGGGTAGTCGGCGCACAGGCGCAGTGTCATAAAGCCGCCGTTGGAAAGGCCGGCGACCACGATGCGGTCGGTGTCGATGCGGTCGGCATGCTCGGCGACAAACTCGTCGATGAGCGCCTTGAGCACGGGGGAGTAGATACTCTGGTTGGAGTGGCCGAGCTGCTCGACGCCGTTGTCCATCCAAAACGTGGGCGACTGCGGCACGAGCACCCAGGCAAAGCCGCCAAAGTAGCGCTGAATCTGCGCCTGGCTGATGGCCGTCACGCGGTTGCCGATATAAGCGCGCGTGGCGCCCTCGCCTTGCGTAGCGCCCTTGCCCTCGCCAGCGCCGTGCAGGTACACCACGAGCGGGGCCTTCTGGGGCACGACTGTCGTTTCGGGCGCGAAGGGGTTGAAGCAGGCGGAGTCCTCGGCCTTAAAGCTGGGCTCAAAGAAGCCGTACTCGAGCGCGATGCCGTTGACGGCGGTCTTTTGCGTGGCATTGCTCCAGCCCTTGAGCGCGGGACAGATGTCGCCGCGGCAGGTGTCAAAGACCAGGCCGCAGGTTGGATCGTCACCGTCATTGCCGGGAAGGGCCGCGAGCTGCGTGATGCGCAGCTGGTCGTCGAGCAAGCGCGAGCCCATCACGCTGCCCTCGATCTTCTTGGTCAGGCGCTGCTCGGCGATCTCGAGCGCCACATGGGTGCCAAAGGCGAGCTTGCGTCCGCACTCATCGCACGGATAGGCGGCGAGGACGTCGACATAGCCTACGGAAGGTGCGGCGTGGTCGGCGCCGCGCTCTTTGCGCATCAGGATCTCGCCCGTGCGTTCATGGCGCTCTACATATATATGGAAGGTGCGCGCATCGATATCGTTGGCGTGAACGGTGCACGGCAGGTCGAGCACGACTTTGCTGATCCAGGGGCCAAAGTCTCCCAGCGTGGTGACGGTTGCGTAGGTGCACGATTTGAGTTCCATGAGCTGCCTCCTCTGCGCCGCGAGTGGTAAACATCAGCGGCAATACAACTTAAACATGTTTAGTTTAATGCAGAGCTACAGAACAGGCAGATGAACTCGGTAAACGGTCAAAATGAACACTCAACAAATTACTAAACATTCGTTTACCACCATTTAGCAGGGCTTTTGTTGATGGGTCAACAAAGAATAGAGGTGTTTACCAAATTAAAAGACCACGTAAATAGGCATTTAGCAGCAGAGCGTCAAATAGACAATCCCTTACCGTTCAAGTACGTTCACCCCCGATTTCCTACCGTTCACCGGACTACAGACGGCAAAATTGCCACAAATTAGACGTTCCGTGTAAACTAAAGCCCGTAAACGTTCAGTAAACACATTGTTTACGACAGCGTATCCAAGGGTTCGGTGGCCGTAAGGGGTTATAGTCGCCGAGCCAAAGGCGTGCCTACGCCCAAACGAGTAGGCACACGATGATATGGGGAGGGGTCCCATGGCAGTAGATAACAAGCAGATTGCCACCGATGTCCTCGAGCTCGTGGGCGGTGCGGAGAATGTTTCCGTCGCCACCAACTGCATGACGCGCCTGCGTCTGACGCTCAAGGACAACAACAAGGCCGACGTGGAGAAGATCAAGAAGGTCAAGGGTGTTCTGGGTTGCCAGTTCGCCGGCAGCCAGCTCCAGGTCATCATCGGCCAGAACGTGCCCAAGGTGCTCGCCGAGTTCGTCGCCATGTCCGGCGTCAAGCAGGGTGCCGCGGTCGACGAGAACCTCGATGCTCCCAAGGAGAAGTTCGAGCTCAAGAACCTGCCGAACATCATCCTCGACTATCTGTCGGGCTCCATGACCCAGCTGATCCCGCTGCTCATGGCCGGCGGTCTGTTCCGCACCATCGCTGCGGTCCTCGGTCCCACCATGCTCGGCGTTCTCTCTGACACCGATCCGACCTACACGTTCCTCTACACCACCCTGTACGAGGCCACGTTCACCTTTATCCCCATCTACCTGGGCTATGCCGCCGCTAAGAAGCTCGGCGCCTCCCCGGTTCTGGGCATGCTCCTCGGCGGCGCCCTCATGGCCCCGTCCGTCGTGAGTGTCGCGACCCAGGATGGCGGCGGAATCATCTCCGTCTACGGCATTCAGATCGCCGCTGCCAACTATCAGCAGTCCGTCCTGCCGATTATCCTTTCGGTGCCTGTCCTCTACTTCGTCGAGAAGTTCTTTAAGAAGGTCATGCCCGACGTGCTCTCCACGGTCTTCACGCCGTTCTGCACCATGATCGTTACCATCCCCATCGCCTTCATCGTCCTCGCCCCGCTCGGCAACGAGATCGGCAGCCTCATCGCCAATGCCCTCTTTGGTCTCGCTGACATGGGTGGCGTCGGTATCCTGATCGTCATGGCCGTCCTCGGCGCCTTCTGGCAGCTCTTCGTGGTCTGCGGCATGCACATGCCCGTCATCCTGCTCGCTCAGGTTCAGATCATCGCTGCCGGCTACGATCCCTTCGTCTTCGTTTCCACCAACTGCGCTATGGCCGCTGTCTGGGGCTGCGCCTTCGGTGCCTTCCTCAAGATGAAGAACCCCGACGAGAAGGGTCTCGCCCTGGGCTACGTCATCTCCGCCATCGCCGGCGGCGTCACCGAGCCCGCGCTCTTCGGTATCCTCATGCGCTTCCGTCGCACCATGTTCGGTATGTTCATCGGCGGTGCCATCGGCGCCGTGTTCTCCGGCCTCATGGGTGTTACCTATTACCTCGCCGGTGGTGCCTCCAACTTCCTGGTCTTCACCAACTACCTGCAGGGTGGCCAGATGAACACCGTCTGGGCTATCGTCGGTATGGCAATCTCCTTTGTCATCGCCGCTGCCGTCGTCTTCGTCGCCGGCTTCTCCAAGGAGGAGCTCGCCGAGATGGAGGCCTAAGGCCAAGCCACTCGGTCGCATACGACCTTACCTACACGACAGGGCCCCGTCAGGCGCAAGCCCGGCGGGGCCCTTCTTGCAAGGTAGACTGGAGTGGGCAAGTGGTGTCCGCCCGCAGGGGTTTGTTAAACGGCGGGGGCTTTCGCATCAGGGGTTACCGCGAAAGCTTCTGCCGGTTCGCAATTCCTTTATCGAGCGAAAGGACATGCAGATGAGTTTGGGAAAACTGACCGTCAACGGTCGTCAGGACGGTTTTTTGTGCGAGGGCAAGCCGTTCTTTTGGTTTGCCGATACGTGCTGGAGTGCGTTTACCAGCATCCCCGAGGCCGACTGGGACTACTATCTGACCCGCCGCGCCGAGCAGGGCATGAACGTGCTGCAGATTAACACGCTGCCGCAGTGGGATCGCTGCTGCCCCGATCTGGGCATTTGGCCCTATGCCAGCGAGGATGGCGTGCGCTTTGATTGGTCTCAACCCAACCAGGCGTATTGGGATCGCGCCGCCGCCATGTGCCGCGCTGCCGTCGAGCACGGCATTCGTCCGGCGCTCGTGCTCATGTGGTGCAACTACGTGCCCGGTACCTGGGGCGCTAAGATCGCCGAGCGTTGCGGTGCCGAGGTTATGCCGCGCGAGGAGGTCCGTGCCCACGTTGCCCGCGTCGTCGAGAACCTGGGCGAGTTCGATCCCGTCTATGTGGTGACGGGCGACACGGACTTTGCCGGTGACGAGGCGATTGCCTATTACGAGGATGCGCTCGACGAGGTTGCGAAGCGCGCGCCCGAGGCCCTGCGTACCATGCACATCAATCGCGGTAACCGCACGATTCCCGCGCAGTATTTGGACCGCCTGGACTTCTATATGTTCCAGCCCGGCCACAACTACGAAGGCCAGCCCGAGGCCTGGCACCTGCCGCAGGACTTTATCGCCAGCTATCCCAAAAAGCCGATGGTCAACTCCGAGCCCTGCTACGAGCAGATGGGTGCGTCGCGCAACGTGTACTGGCGTTTTACCGCGCAGGACTGTCGCGCGAGCGTGTGGTCTTCGATCCTTGCCGGCGCCAGCGCGGGCGTGACCTACGGCGCCCACGGCGTTTGGAACTGGCAGACATCGCGCAGCCAGGGTTCGGTGCTGGGCGAGGGCTTTGACATGCCGTTCCGCTGGCAGGAGTGTCTGCAGTTTGCGGGCGTGTGGGATTTTGCCGCCATCGAGCACGTGCTTGCCGGCCTGGGTGCCACGGCTAGCGACGACGCTCTCGCCGTTATCCCGGCACAGGAGCTGCTCGATGACGCGCGCGAGTCCATCCGTGTGGCGCGTATTGGCGAGCGTGTCGTCACCTATCTGCCGCGCACCACGGCACTTACGTTTAAGCTCGATAGTGCGCGCGGCTGGTCGGCGACGGCCCTCGACATGGAGGCCAAGCGTATCGCCAAGCTGCCCGTTCGCGACAATGGCGACGGCACCGTGCGCGTGGCTCAGCATTCCTTTGAGCACGACGCCCTGGTGATCCTGACGCCCGAGCACTAACGCTCGAGCTTCGATCCCGAGTTGCTCCCTCGGCCCGGATCGCTTTTAACCCCCCTTTTCTCCGACACCAACAACCCAGTCCCCTTTATAAGTTGCGGTGGAATAGTTCCTAAATGACAGCCCGGGCCGGTCAAACAGGAACTATTTCACCGCAACTGCTGTTGGGGCATTTGCGCCGGATGCGTAACAGTTCGGGCATTGCGTGGATACTAAGATACTAAGACCCATTCTCTATTAAAATGGTTTTCCGGACATCTAAGCGGGTGGGGGTTACCATGAGGGACCTGGGAGACATAACCGCATACTTGCGCCGGGGCATACGGGAGATTCTGTGCCTGGCGCTTTTCTTTTTCACGTTTTTGGCCGGCGAGTACTTCTTTGACATACGCGTGGCCGAGTTTGTGCCAGCGAACGAGGTCGTTATCTACGAGAGCATCGTCGTCGGCGCGAGCGTGATTGGCTATTTTGTGCGTCCTCTCCTGTACTATCGCCGTCCCCAGGCAATCGATGCAACGAGCGATATGACGGGCGTGCTGCGCCTTGGGCTACTGCGGATCGACCGCCCATGCCAATCTGGCGCGGCGTTTTGCGCAGACGCCTTGTCTGGCACGTGCCGTGGCGGTTTCTTATGCTGCGGGCATTTTGGTACAGGTGCTCAACCATATGGTGATGCCTGCGGGCATTCCTCAACAGTTTGTCCTTATTGCCTGTGCGATTGCGCTGGTTGGGCTGCTTCACGGTACCCGCCGAGCTAAATTACGCGATGAGTCCGCGCCCGAGTTCGAAGCCGAGATTGCCGAGCTATCGGTCGATGCGTCGGAGCATGGCGCCAAGTGGCGCGATAATCCCGAGGCAAAGGCGGCCTTCCAGGGTGCCGTAGTGCGCTTGACGGTGGCGACCGCCTGCCTCACCGGCGTATTCGCGGCTCTCAATGCCGGTCTTACGACCTCGCATGCCGCCGGCGCTATCGATCTGGGTGACTGGCCGCGCTTGCTGCTGGTTGTGAGTGCGCTTGCTGCCGGCGCCCTGTATGACCTGCGCGGACGCTCGTATATGAATATCATCATGACGTGCGCCGCCATGCTGTCCACGCTCTCGTTCTTTGTGCTTATCACCGATGGCAACGGCGGCAATGCGCTCGCCGCCACGATTATCTTTTACCTGGGCACGGGCTTTTTCGTGGTGTTCTTCACCGCGAAGTTCGCCGCGATTTCGATGTATGCCCGCTGGTCGTATCTGTGGCCGTGCATGGGCCGCGTCATCAACAACATTTGCTCAATGCTTGTGACGGCTCCGGCGGTGGCGATCATCTCGAGCCAAAACGTGCTGATGGCGGTGGGTGTCGTACTCGTGCTGTTTGTCGGCATTGCGATCTCGCTGTTGGGGCAGTTTGGACAAGGCGTTGAGGACGAAGCGGGTCACAGGGGGCTGGCGTTTGCCACCGACGATCTTGGCGTGAGCCGTGCGCCCGATCAGGTCGACACGGTGTCCCTGGAGACACCGGAGCTTTCGTTTGACGATCGACTCGACGGTTTTGTAGCCGCCTTTGGACTTACCAAGCGCGAGCGCGATGTACTGGAGGCGCTGGTCGTATCGGACGACAGCGTGCAGGACGTTGCGGCAGCGCTCTTCCTTTCGCGTTCTACGCTCTACCGCCATATCGCCTCGATCAACAAAAAGACCGGTGCCGCCTCGCGCGTGGCCCTCATCAATTTCTTCTGGTCCTGGACACCCCAAGACTAGCCAAAACCACCACGAAGGGGACAGGCACCTTTGTGGTGGTTTTACCTGCAAAAATATGAATATGAGACATTTGTCACCTGCCGTTTTGGCGCTCAAAGGCATATGAATGTGATGTTGAGCGGAGCAGAACGGAAAGGGTGGGCCTATGGCGTCTCGTGGTTGCTCGTCTAATAAAATTGCGGGCGCGCTTATCGCCGTGGTGGTCCTTGCTGCGGCGGTGACGCTTGTGCGGGCATACGGCTTTGGTGCCCGTGCCGACCAGGGAAAGAACGCCGCGCAAGCGTTGCTGAACGATTGTGCTGCCGATCCGGTGGCAGTCAAGCTTATCGAGGACGGCGAGGCGCGGACGATCTATGAGACCGACGATGCCGAGCTGGTCGCATCGACTTTTGCCGCGCTCGACGATTGCACCGTGGGAGGTGCGGTGGATGAGCGGATGAGCGATGCCGGTCGCACGCTCGTCTTTGTCTATGAAGACGGCTCGGAGCAATCGGTGGAGTTCGAGGGCGGGAATATCGTGCTCGACAAGACGGCATATCGCCTTGACGGTGCCGATGAACTGTGGCGACAGCTAGCCGCCATCAAGAACAGCCAATGAAATGAGGGGTGTACGGGATGAGTGATTTGAGATTCTGCCCGGCGTGCGGGATGCAGCTGCCGCGGGTCGCCGGCGTGCCGGTGCGATTTTGCCCGGGCTGCGGTGTTCGGCTTGAGAGCGTTGAGGATGACCCGGGTGTCGCGGAACACGCAAATGGGGCGGCTGCCGATGATGGCGCGGGCGAAGGTTGTGAGCCGAGCGCGAACGCGCCGGTCGATGTGCCGATGCAGGATGCCGACGCCGCGTCGCCGGTCCGCGACGTGGCCGCAGCGGATGCTCCCCGCGTCGGCGACCTTGAGCTCCACACCGCATGCGATGCCTCTGGCGGCCAAGCGCTCGCGCAAGTGGCGCTGCCGCGGGGTTGGCGTATCGAAGAGGCGCATCTTGAGCGCAGCAGTAGTTTCGACTGCCCGATTTCAGTTGGCGTGACGGCGGCAGGCCCGGCGGGCGAACGCATCATGTATCGCTCCGAGCTCTGCTACGTGGACGCGGGCGCCGTTGCCAAGCGTATCCCCACGCAAACCGAGCGCAAGGCGTTTGTGCACGTGGAGGCGGCGTGCGACGAGTTAGCTCAAGCCTGCGCGGCGCAATTGGGCGCACGGGCGGAGGTTGTGGCCGAGCAACCCTATCCGTCGAGCGCGGCAGGCGATATTGAACATGAGCGTGCTCGCGTAAAGCGCGAGGCTGCAAACGACTTTGCGATTCAGGGCTTTTCGATGGAACCGAGCGATGTGGTCTATGAGTGCCGCATGCGTCGATATCGGCTCGCGGGCGTCCCGGCGCCTACCGAGCTTGCAGTGGCGGCAAAGGTCGAGGGCTATGTAGTCTCGATCGGTGGAGTCGCGGGTTCTGTGGGTAAAGGCGTTGCCGCCGGGGCCGAGGCGCTGCTGGGCGCGGGCCTTTCGAGCGGACTGATCGGTGGCGTTCTGGGTAAGCGCCTGCGCGAGCGCCAGGCGGCTGCGGCGGCGGGTCAGCGCGCCGCGAAAGATCAGGCTCCGGATCAGGGCGATTGCCCAGACGGGGCGCCGTTCAAGCTGGGCGCGGCAGACCTGTTGCAGTGGCGTATCAGGGACAGCTTCTGCCTGGTTGCGCCGGAAGGCCGTCTGGACGAGGCGGCCTCCACGGCGCTTGCCTCAATGGCGTCGACTCTGCGGCTCAACCCGTCGATTGCGCGCGAAGCGTGCGCTCAAAAGCAGCAGATGGTGCTCGAGCAGCGTCAGCGCACGCAGATGAACATCGCCCAGCAGCAACAGCAGTTCGCGGCCTGGCAGCAGATGCATGCCTCGCAGCAGGCGGCGTTCGACAGCTACCAGCAGGCTTGGTTTGAGCGCAGCGATCGTCAACACGCCGCGAATATGGCCGCCAGCGCGGCCAATTTCTCCAGCGCAGGTGTGGGAACGGGCGCGGCGTCGTATTCCGATGCCATCCGCGGGGTCAACCATTACACCAGGCCCGACGGTACCGATGTCGAGGTTTCGGTGATGGCGGATCAAGCTTGGGTGAACGGCTCGGGCGACGTGATCGGCACGCGCGATGGCTTTGAGCCCGGTTTTGGCTGGACGGAGCTGCCCCGTCAATAGCGTGAGTGGGCTACGGGAGGATCGGTATCGAGGCGTTGCTCGGCGCTGTGATAAGAAACGGGAAAGGAACAACGATGAGGGAGACGGTTATTTCGCGCACGGCGTTTGTCGCGGCGGCGGGAACGGCGTTGCTGACGCTTGCGGGATGCGGCGGACAGCAGGCGCAGGACACGACGGGTTTTAACGACGATCGCCCGGTAAAGGACAAGATGGATGCGGGCTCGTCATCGGGTGATTCCGGTGATGCGGGCGGCGGTGCGGACACAGACAGCGGCTCGGCGGACGCGTTCGATACGTGGTCGGATGACTGCTGGGATGCGCACCGCAACATCAGCATCGCAGCGTTGCTCGAGCTTAAGGGCTGGCAGTTGCAGGAATTTGCGTCGCAACAGGGCTATACCTGGCAAGATGCGCTCGAGATGTACGAGAACGAGGCAGGCCGCGTGCTCAGCGTCTGCAATATCAGCAAGGACGGCGCAACCGAATGGCTCGGTGAGGACGAAATCGGAAAGCTCGACAAGGGCGGAACCGGGAGCACCGTGATGTTTACGCTGCAACTTGCGGGCTATTCGAGCTGCGAGGATGTTATCGCGGGCTTTTCGGTGCCGGTTGAGGACCGGGCGCAGATCACCTCGGGCTCGTGGATTGCGTGCGTCTACGGTTCCAACATGGCGCGTCACGTTGCCATGGTGAGCCCGATGGAAAACGGTGACTACCGCCTGGACCTCATTACCGAAGAGGCTATCAAGACCGGTACGTTTACCCAGGGCGGCGGTGCCCCTACGATTAACGAGTTTTGGCAGGAGAAGACCGGACGCGCGCTCGGCTAAGTGCGATGCGGCCAATAGCATAGCGAAGGACGAACATGATGAACGAGATGACGATGAGCCGTGCGGCTTTTGTGGCGGGCGCGGGCGCGGCGGCTTGCGCGCTGGCTGGCTGCTCGGGCACAACGGGCGGCGCCAAAGCAGCGAGCACGGCGGACGCCGCCTGCGTGGACGACAATGCCAACGTGACGGTCTATGCCGCGATCAACTTGGCTGGTGCCGATCTGGTGCGCCTGCTCAAACATCAAAATTATGAGTGGCAAGGCGAGAACGTGGGCTACGGCGCCGTCGATGACGCGGGATTTTTCGCCTTTACCTTTTCCAAAGTTTCGGACGATGTGGACGAACTTGCGAACAGCGCGACACCGCTTTCGGAGTCCGAGTACGAGGAGCTTGAACCGGGCGGCGGAGACGAAAACGTCGCGATTCTGCTCTCGGTGGGCGGCTATACGAAGGGCGAGCGGGCGCTCATCGGCGCGATTGGCGATGCGGCGATGGTGCAGGAGAAGTGCACGATTGACGATGCCTTGTATTGGCTGGTCAAAGCGCTTGACGGCCACCGTTACGTGATTATGGCCGACGACACCGAAGACGATGGCGACAGCGCTCATGACATCTATATCTACAATGAGGCTTTTATTCGAACCGGTTACTTGAGTGGCGGCGACCAGATCGATATCGATGAACTCTGGAGCCGCCTGGCCAACGCCTCGTAACGCCCCAAAACCACCGCAAAGGGGACAGGCACCTTTGTGGTGGTTCAATAAGTTGCGGTGGAATAGTTCCTGAATAAGACTTGGGGGTCTTAAACAGGAACTATTTCACCGCAACTGCTGAGGGGACGGGTTGTGGAAACGGCTGCCGTGGTGGACTCGGGCTGTCTGTTACAGCAGCTCGCCGTGGCGGGCGATGTAGCGGTGCTTGGCCAGCTGGGTCAGCGCAATATAAGCGGCGACGATGCCGATGAGCAGTGCAAAGAAGCTCGTCGGCAGCGGCATGAGGCCCAGTGCATCGGCGATAGGGCTTGCCGGCAGCCAGGTGACAAGCGCCAGCCCTAGCACGGTGAGCACGCACAGCGCGGGGGCGGCGTGGTCGCGCGGGCTCGGCAGGCGCGGGGAGCGCAGCATGTGGACCACGAGCGTCTGCGACCACATGGACTCGACAAACCAGCCACTCTGGAAAATCGCCGCAAAGGTCGCCATGCCGGCAACATTGCCCGCGGCGGCAAGCTCTGCCCAGCTCGCGCCCACGGCAGCGGGGCACACCACAAAGAAGAGCGCGGCGAACGTCACGATGTCAAACAGCGAGCTCACGGGGCCCAGTTCGAGCATAAAACCCTTGATGGACGCGGCGTCCCAGGCGCGCGGGCGGGCAGTCCAGGCGTCGTCGACGGTGTCCCACGGCAGCGCGATGCACACGATCTCGTAGACCAGCGACAGCAG
>CABRFW010000016.1 GCA_902470265.1 uncultured Collinsella sp. | reverse complement strand
CAGGCTGTCTTTGATGTGGCGGAAGGAATGGGAGAGTACATGAGCAAATACATCATCGGAATCGATCAATCCACGCAGGGCACGAAGGCGCTGCTGGTGGACGAGGGCGGCCATCTGATTCATCGTGCCGACCGCTCGCATCGCCAGATTGTCAATGATGCCGGCTGGGTGAGCCATGATCCGGTCGAGATCGCCGCCAACGTGTTGGCCGTGGCGCGTGCCGTGGTGGAGGAGACCGGGGTCAATCCGGCCGACATTGCCGGCATTGGCATCTCCAACCAGCGCGAGACCACCGTTGCCTGGAACCGCACGACGGGCGAGCCGCTGTGCGACGCCGTGGTGTGGCAGTGTGCCCGCGCCCGCGAGCTGTGTGACGAGCTTGCGGCGCGCGAAGGCGTGGCAGAGCTGGTGCGTGACACAACGGGCCTGGTGCTCTCGCCCTACTATCCGGCGGGCAAGATGGCTTGGATCCTCGCGAACGTTCCGGCGGCTGCCGAGGCCGCGGCGTCGGGTGAGCTGTGTCTGGGCACCATCGATGCCTGGGTGGTCTGGACGCTCACGGGCGGCGCGGAGTTTCGCTGTGACTGGTCCAATGCCAGCCGCACGCAGCTCTTCGACCTGCGCCGTGGCTGCTGGAGCGAGCCGGTGTGCGAGGCCTTTGGCATCGATCCGGCCTGCCTGCCGCAGGTGACCGACTCCGACGGTCTGTTTGGCACAACGGACCTGGATGGCTTTTTGCCCGCGCCCGTGCCGGTGCACGGCGTGCTGGGCGACAGCCATGCGGCCCTGTTTGCGCAGGGTTGCCACAGCCGCGGCATGGCCAAAGCGACCTATGGCACCGGTAGCTCGGTCATGATGAACGTCGGCAACGAGTTTGTCGCCAGCTCGCACGGGCTTTCGAGCTCGCTTGCGTGGCGTATGGATGGCGTGACCGAGTATGTACTCGAGGGCAACGTGAGCTACGCCGGCGCCGTCAAGACCTGGCTGCGCGACGACCTGGAGCTCATCAACAACCCCGAGGAGGTCACCGACCTGTGCTACGCCGCCAACCCGGCGAGCCATGTTTACTTTGTGCCGGCGTTTACCGGCCTGGGTGCGCCGCACTGGGCAAGTGATGCCGAGGGATGCGTTTTTGGTATGACACGCACCACGGGCCGCGCGGAGTTCGTAAAGGCTGCCGACGAGTCGATCGCCTATCAGATTTTTGACGTCATTGATGCGATGGTCGAGGATTCGGGCGCGGCGCTTGCCGAGCTTCGTGTTGACGGCGGCCCCACGCGCGACGCGTACCTGATGCAGTTTGAGAGCGATTTGGTCGGCTCGCCCATCCGCATTGCGAGCAATGACGAGATGAGCGGTCTGGGCGCGGCTTGGGCCTGCGGTATCGCGCTGGGCATGTATACGCGCGATGTCGTCGACGTCTACGGTGCCCGCGGTATCGTGGAGCCGTCGATGCCCGCTGACGAGCGAGCCAAAAAGATCGCCGGCTGGCGCCATGCAGTGGCCGCGACTATCTCGTACACCGCCTAGCATGATTTTTCTGGGACGGGGATCAAATAATCATCGGTCCTCGTCCCAGGTGGCTAATTTGGGACGGGGCTTTTTTGACTGGTATGATTGGTGCGACCATTCGAACCAGCTAAAAGAGCCCCGTCCCAAATTGACTACCGAGAGGATCTGCCATGGAGCGCATTGCGAGCTTTTCTGTCGATCATCTGCTGCTTGAGCCCGGCGTATACGTGAGCCGCATCGACCGCGACCCGGCGACCGGTGCTGCCGTCACCACCTTTGACCTGCGCCTGACCACGCCCAACAAAGAGCCGGTCATGAACACGGCCGAGTGCCACACCATCGAGCACCTGGGCGCGACGTTTCTGCGCAATCATGCCGAGTGGTCGAGCCGTATCGTCTACTTTGGCCCCATGGGCTGCCGCACGGGCTTTTACTTGGTCGTGTTTGGCGAGGCGACGAGCGAGGAGATCCTGCCGCTCGTGCGCGAGCTCTTTGAGTTCGTCGCCGACTTTGAGGGCGATGTCCCCGGTGCCGCTCCCGAGGAGTGCGGCAACTACCTGGACCAGAACCTTCCCATGGCAAACTGGCTCGCGCGCCGCTACCTCGATCGCGACCTGGCCGATATCGACGAGAAGCACCTGCACTATCAGCAGGCGTAAGGATTGCCTTCTGCTTCTAAACCGTTCACATGGAGATATCGACCGTTTAACTGTTTAGTAATGTTTACACGAGGTCATTTACGGTGTTTCGCTTAAACTGGCAACCAGAGTGATATTCAGGCAAGGCTCCTGAAGCAGCATCTGTCGACATTGATTGTCGGATTCTGCTTCGGGAGCCTTGTTTTGTTTAAGGGGGACACATGGAAATCGTTAAACGAATTAACACCAGCGCTGTCCTCTGCATCGACGGAAATGGCAGGCAGCTGGTGGCATTCGGGCGTGGCCTGGGGTTTAAGGACGTTGGCGATGAATTACCGCTCTCGGAGATTCAACGAACGTTCTATAACGTTAGTTCCCGCTACATCGCTCTCATTGATGAAGTCTCGGATGAACTTCTCGAGCTGACCTCGGATGTTATTGATATGTCGACAGGACTGCTTCCCTATGAAGTAAGCCCTAATTTGCCGTTTATTCTTGCGGACCATATCGCGTATGCAATTAAGCGCAAGGAGCAAAACATTGTTGTCCATATGCCCTTGTCTTTTGATGTTCGCCAACAATATCCCGTCGAATTCAAAATCGGCGAGTACGCGCTTCGAATAATCAGGAAACGTCTCAATGTTAGGCTTCCCGCTCATGAGACAGTTGGAATTGCCATGGCGTTTATCAATAACATGGCCGATTCGGATTCATGTGAGCTGGCTGAAGAGTTTGGCACGGACGTTTACGATCGCGTTCTCGAAGAATCAACTATTGCTGTTGAAAGACGGCTTGGTATTCAAGTTGATCGGGAGGGCTTCGATTATGCAAGGTTCGCAACCCACCTTCAGTACCTATTCAATAGGTTGAACTCTGGCGAAAGTATCGTAAGCGACAACCGCAAGATGTATCTCTCGCTCAAAGATGAATATCCGGTGGCATCGGCGTGCGCCGATGACATCGCTTCTGTTCTCAGCCGGCTGACGGGCCAAGAACTTATAGACGAAGAAAGACTCTATCTGATGATGCATATCAATCGAATCGCATCGAAAGCTAGGTAATTGGTCGGCGAAGGCGCGCGCTTTGCCGATGGTTACATATAAAACACAACATGGGAGAAATGGTATTTATGGCAGATACAACCAAGCTCGCTGCCGAGATTCTCGAGATGGTGGGCGGTGCAGAAAACGTTACATTTGTAGCCCACTGCATGACTCGTTTAAGGTTCAATCTTAAGGACGAAAGCATCGTAGATGATGCAAAAGTCAAGGCAATCGATGGTGTGATCGATATTCGCCATTCAGCAGGGCAATACCAAGTGATTGTGGGGCCCAAGGTCGATAAGGTCTACGAAATCGTTGCAAAGGAAACCGGGGTTGACACCGGGAAGTCCGCGGCAGATGAAGGCGAGACCAAAGGTTTTCTGGGAAAGCTGATGAAGCTGATCAGCGGCATCATGATGCCCGTTCTTCCCGCCTTGATTGCATGCGGAATGATAAACGCCGTCCTTAGTATCCTGACGACGGCAGGTGTCGTTTCCGCTGAGAGCGGAATTTATACCCTGCTGTACGGCATGGGAAACGCCAGCATGTATTTCTTGCCCGTTCTCGTCGGATCGTCTGCGGCCAAATTCTTTGGAATCGATCAATATATCGGTGCGGTGCTCGGTGCAATCCTGCTTTACCCGACTTTTGTTGCCGCAGCTGGAGCTGGTGATGCGCTGGATTTGTTCGGCATGAAGTTCACGATGGTGAGCTATGCCTCGACGGTGTTTCCCGCTATCGTGGCGGCTTGGTTCGCATCCGTTCTTTATAAGTGGCTGCGTGCGGTTCTTCCCGATGCTTTGGCATTTGCACTCGTTCCGTTCCTGACAGTTGCTATTGCTGCCCCCATCTCGCTTCTTGTGGTTGGCCCGGTTATCCAACAGGCGAGCTCCTTGCTTGCGACTGCCGTACTGGCGGTCTATCAGTTCAGCCCCATTCTTTGCGGCGTTATTCTTGGACCGATATTTGGCCTCGTCATGATTCCTCTTGGACTCCATTGGGCCCTCATTGTGATCTCCATCAACAATATTATGACCGTCGGTTCCGACCCTATCCTTGGACTTCTTTGCGGTAGCATGGGTGTCGTCGGCGCTTGCTTGGCGTTTGCTTTCCGCTCGAAGGATCCAAGCGAAAAGAGCCTTGGATTCAGCTGTGCCATTACGAGCCTGTGCGGAATTACAGAACCTGCCCTGTACGGCATAGTTTTGGAGCACAAGAAGATCATCGTCGCTTCCATGATTTCTGGTGCAATTAGCGCTGTTATCCCGGCTATCTTCAATACCCGCACGTTCGTTATGACGTCGAGTGGTATTTTCAGCTTCCCCGGCTACATGAATCCTTCCGGTGATATGAGCAGCCTTATTGGTGCGATCCTTTGCAATGTCGTTGGTTTTATTCTTACCTTCGTCCTCGTCTACATCATGTATCGCCCTGATGCAGACACGTCGGCGGAATAGACAATTATTCGGAATGTAAGCCGCTGAAAACCCCGCGGCAGATTGCATATGGTGGGCTTGCGATTGATCTGCGCGAGCCCACCTCGTTTTTGGAGTGACTGGTTATGACAATTACTGCCGATATGACATTTGGAGAAATCGCACTTCTTCCTGAGTTCGCTGGGTTCGGTGAGCATCTCATGCTTTGCCGACCTTCAACTTGGGAGCGCATGTGGAATAAGCCCATCGCGGCCCATTTGAATTCCGACACTAATCCGTATGAAGTTACTCGTGTTCTGCGCGGGTTGAATCGGATTGTTGAGCTTGCGGATGACGGGAGGCAGGTTGCATACGATATTTGGGATGAAGCCGATTGTATTCGCGATCCGACCCGGCGCAACGCAAAGCTGTTTTTCTTTCCGGGGCGACCGGGGGCGCCATTCGTTATCGCGATTTCGGGTGGGGGCTATCAGAGCGTTTGTCACCAAATGGAAGGTTTTCCCGTTGCTCCCGAGCTCAACGATGCGGGCTATAACGTGTTTGTGTTGTCATACAGGGTGAGGGTCGAGCCGCTGATGCCGCGTCCGATCGATGACCTTAATCGCGCAGTCCGTTTTGTCCTCGAGAATTCAACGCGATTTAATGTGGACAAAAAATATGCGGTTATCGGTTTTTCCGCTGGCGCGCATTTGACCGCCGAGTGGGGGACGGATAACAAGGGGTTTGCATCTTACGGATGCGAGCCGCCAAAAGCTTTGGTTCTGTGTTACGCCCCGATTGACCTTCATGAGTCCGAATGTGCGTCAGACCATAGATTTCTTGATTCGGTGTGCGGTGGAGCTGGGCACGATGCGATTGATGATTTCTGCATTGATCAACATGTGTGGGAACGGTATCCGCCGACATATCTTTGGCAATGCGCCGACGATGATGTCGTATCGCCCGGCAATCTCGGAAAGATGGTTGACGCACTGGATGCGGCTGGGGTGCACCACGAGGAGATTGTGTATCCAGAAGGAGGACATGCGTTAATGAAACCTCATGCGCCGGAAACTGATCACTGGTGCTCGGGTGTCATTGAGTTCCTTAAGGGCTATCTCGGCTAAGTAAAATACACGCCGCCCTTTTGCCCATGTGACTCTGGTGCGTGTTGTTTGCGGTATTGACTCCATCAAAAGACGGCTAATGTTCTATAATGTTTATATAGTCACATTTACGAACAGGAGCGAACATGCATATCTACTCTGTTACCGACCCCGAATTCAAACCCTATGGCCGCGTGTGGGATGACGTCCCGTCCAGCCTGACCGCCCCGCTCGTCGAGGCGCTCTCCGCCACGCCCATTCCCGAGGGTAGCAAGTATGTGGCCTCCGCGCCCGAGCTGGAACAGGTCGAAGGTGCCGACACGCTCGGTCTGCTCATGTACGGCGGCCGCCCCTTCCAGCTGGGCTGGTGCAACGGCCGTAACACGAAGCTCAACTGCCTGGAGTATCACCGCGCCAGCGAGTTCAACCTGGGCGCCCGCGATTTTATCCTGCTGCTGGCCAAGCGCGAGCAGATCGTCGACGGCAAGCTCGATACCGCGCAGGTCAAGGCCTTCCGCGCGCCGGCCGGCACGCTCGTCGAGGTCTACGCCACGACGCTGCACTACACGCCGTGCATGGTCGACGACGGTGGCTTCCAGGTAATGGTAGCGCTGCCCGCCGGCACCAATGGTCCGCGTCCCGAGGCCGCTGCCAACATGTCCGCCGCCGGCGACAGCTACTGCTACTGGAAGGCCGACAAGTGGGTCCTCTGCCACGCAGATAGTCCCAAGGCTGCCGAGGGCGGCTACGTAGGCCTCATCGGCAAGAACCTCGACATCACCGTGGACTAGGGTCTTCCGTCTCAATCTGTAACAGTTGGCGCGCTAAATCGTCTCTATCTGTTACAGATCAAGACGAACCACGGGGGCCGCCCGAACAATCTCAATCTGTAACGCCAAGCCCGGTTTTGACGGCCTAACTGTTACAGATCGAGACAAGCGGGCCCAACCCACCACAAAGGTGCCTGTCCCCTTTGCGGTGGTTGCCTAGAGCTGGCTGCGCAGGTAATCGGCCATATAGGGGACGGCGAAGCGCACGTAGCCGCGGCGCGCCTGCTCGATAACGCCGGCGTCGATGAGGCGCCGGCGATACTTTTGCGCATAGTCGGGTGTGACTGACATGCGCTTCGCAACATCAGAAATGCGAGACACAGCGTCTTCGTCATCAGTCATTGCGGAGAGAAACGCGACGTCTTGGTCTGACAGCGCGGCGAGCGTCGTTTCGCACACATCGTTTTCGAAATCGACTTTCGACGCCTTGATGGCTCCGTCGATTAACCCTTGCGTCGCACGTTCGCCTGTCCTGCAGCGATTGGCGATGTTATAGCCGATGAGTTGCAGCATATAGGGCGAGCCTTGGGTTGCGCGAGCGGCACGGAGGCGAAGATCGCTTGGAATATCAAGGCCGAGCTCATCGAAAGCCCGCTGGTAATAGGTATCGACATCTCCGACCGAAAGTGGCTCGAGCGTGACCTTTCGAGCGCGGTTGAGAAATGTCAGCACACGGTCATTGAGTGTTGCGCAGACGGCTCCCGGAAGGCCCGCCATGACGAGCGCGACGTTGAGTCGTTCGCCGACCAGCTCTTGATAGGCGGTGACGAGCTGTCTGATCTCGGGTGAATTTGCTTGGAGCTCGTCGATGAGGATGAGGATGCCGTGCCCCTGCTCGGTCAGTTTGCGCGCGAGCTGCGTGAGCTTGAACTGAAAGCTCTTGGTCTCCTGCACGTCTCGTGTGAACTCGAGGCCTGCCGAGAGCCCGAAAACACTTAGGCTGCCGCTCGCGAGTTTGGGAAGGCGGCGTTTGTTGACGTAAGGTTTGCCTGCTTCTTGGATTTTCTCGACAATGCGCTCGAGCATATCCTCGGAGGCTACGGTAGGCGTGGCGACAACAAAGCCGAGCTTGCGTGCGCGGTCGGCAAGTTCCCACAGAAGAACTGTTTTGCCGCTGCCTCGCTGTCCAAGCATGAGCATGGCTCGGTCGCGATTGCCCGGTTCCTGCTCAAGGCCGGATATGAATGTCGAAATTACAGTTTCGCGCCCGACGAGATAGGATGGGCGATTTCCAAATGAGGGGGAGAAGATGGTTTCAGTCATAAGTCTCCTTTCCTTTCTTTCCTATTTTTTCCTTTCTTTCCTATTCAGTCAAATGGTCTGCCACCCGAGGGCGCCTTCGCTGTTGTGGAGGCGCCCTTTTTTGCAAGTGAGTAGACTTTTTGGCTTAGTCTGACCACGCCGGAACATGCCAGGTAAGCTACCTGCGGTTTTGATGGCGTCAAAGGCGGGTCTGGTTGAGTTTTGCCAAAAAGTCTACTCACTTGACGTTCGCGGCGTGTGGGCGGGTGCTTTTTCGTGCACGCGAGGTATCAAAAAGTGTCAGGAGCGCACCGTCTGCCGATATGCGGGAGCGAAAAGAAGTGTCGACCTGCGCCGTTGCCGTTGAGCGACGTGCCGTTTATAGAGATACTGAGCCTATGACAAACAGCGTGTGAAAGGATCGATGTATGGCTTTCCGTAAAGACTTCCTGTGGGGCGGCGCGACGGCTGCCAACCAGTGCGAGGGTGCCTACGACGTGGACGGTCGCGGCTTGGCTAACGTGGACGTGGCGCCGCACGGCGCTGAGCGCTACGCGGTGGTCTCCGGCCAGCGTAAGATGCTCGACTTCGAGGATGGCTACTACTATCCCGCGCAGACCGGCATCGATTTCTACCATCACTACAAGGAGGACATCGCCCTCTTCGCCGAGATGGGCTTTAAGACCTTCCGCATGAGCCTGGCATGGACCCGCATCTTCCCCAACGGTGACGAGGCTGAGCCCAACGAGGCCGGCCTGGCTTTCTATGAAGATGTGTTCCGCGAGTGCCAAAAGTACGGCATCGAGCCGCTCGTGACCATCACGCACTTCGACTGCCCGATCCACCTCATCAAGGAATACGGCGGCTGGCGCAACCGCAAGCTCATCGACTTCTACAAGAACCTCGCGACCACAATCTTCACCCGCTACAAGGGCCTGGTGAAGTACTGGCTCACCTTTAACGAGATCAATATGATCCTGCACCTGCCGTTTATGGGCGCGGGTCTGGTCTTTGAGGAGGGCGAGAACAAGGAGGCCGTTGAGTACCTGGCCGCCCACAACGAGCTCGTCGCCAGCGCTTGGGCCACCAAGATCGCCCACGAGATCGACCCCGAGGTCAAGATCGGCTGCATGCTCGCTGCCGGTAGCTACTACCCCTACAGCTGCCGCCCGGGCGACGTGCGCCAGGCACAGCTCGACAACCAGGACAACTACTTCTTCGTCGACGTCCAGAGCCGTGGCTATTACCCGGCCTATGCCGTCAAGAAGCTTGAGCGTCTGGGCATCGACGTGGGCATGACCGACGAGGACCGCGAGATTCTGGCCGCCAACACCGTCGACTTCATCAGCTTTAGCTACTACAGCACCCGCTGCTCCGCGGGCGCCGACAATCCCGATGTCGAGAAAACCCAGGGCAACGCCTTCGCCGGCGCCAAGAACCCCTACCTGCAGCAGAGCCAGTGGGGCTGGGCCATCGATCCGCTGGGCTTCCGCATCACCCTCAACGACCTGTACGACCGCTATCAGAAGCCGCTGTTCGTGGTTGAAAACGGTCTGGGCGCCAAGGACGTTGTCGAGGAGGACGGCTCCATCAACGACGACTACCGTATCGACTACCTGCGCCAGCACATCGCTGCGATGCGCGACGCGGTGACTGAGGACGGTGTCGACCTGCTGGGCTACACCACCTGGGGCCCGATCGACCTGGTCTCGGCCGGCACGGGCGAGATGTCCAAGCGCTACGGCTTCATCTACGTCGACCGCGACGATGCCGGCAACGGTACCCTCAAGCGCTCCAAGAAGAAGAGCTTCGACTGGTACAAGAAGGTAATCGCTTCCAACGGCGAAGATCTGGCCTAGGCTTTCCCAGCCACCGTACCTTGGGCCTCATTCGTCGCTTGCGTACCTTAAGTACGCGGCGCTCCCCATTCGACCCAATCTACGGCACCTGGAAAACCCTAGACTCAAATCTTACAGACCTGTCCTAGGCTTTCCCGGCAATCATAGTCTCCTAACCAAAGCGCCCGGCGAGCAGTTTGTGCTCGTCGGGCGCTTTGCCGTCTACGGATTTTGGGACATGCGGCCCGTTTTTTGAGCCTGCCTGTCGGTACACTAAAAGCACTATGGGTACCCGCGAGCGACATATCGGCCATGTGGCCGCCCGATCCGCGCCGGTAGCGGATCCCAGGGGCGGCAGGCTCTTCGCCATGCCGCGATTCCTCGTTGGCATAACGCACCTGGTGTACCGTCGCCGCGCCTTCGTTATTGCCGGCGCCGTCACTGCCCTGTTCCTTCTGCTTTTGGCGGTCTTGCCGGCGTTATTCGCTTCCGACCCCAAGCTCTCCAACACCGTGCCCATCTATAGCGAGGTGTCCAAAGGGGTCGTGGACGGGCTCATCCATTCGAGCTCGATTCCGCTGCTCCTCGCTGCCGTCGCGTTCTCAATCTGGGGTGTGCTGGTCTATCTGCGCTGTCTGGATTACGTCTTGCGCCGGCGCCTCGTTGCCGTTGCCACCATCAGCGCCCTGTGGATGATCGAGGTCATCCTCAAGTACAAGTCGTTCACGCCGTTCTATGCCACCGTGCTGTGGTACCTGTACTATGTGCCCATGACGCTCATTCCGCTCCTCTACCAGCTGTGCGGCCTGCGCCTTGCAGGGTTGGAACAACATCGCGTGGGTCGCCGCTACCGTACGGCCCTGTGGATCGCGGCTATCCTGCTCATCGGGTTTGTGCTCACCAACGATTTCCACCGGCAGGTATTCCACTTTGATCGCACAAGCGACACCTGGAGTAACGACTACACGTACGGCTGGGGTTATTTTGCCGTTCTGATATGGACGGCCTTTAACTTCGTGGCCTTTTTCATTTTGGTGGGGCGCTCCTCGTCCTATCGTATCCAACGTTTTTCGGGCACGGCGGCACTCGTGCTGCTGGGCGGCGCGTTCTTTGCCATTTCGTACGCCCTGCGCGTGCCTTGGGCATGGAAGCTCAACTTTTCGCTCGTCTATTGCGTGCTGTGCGTGGTGACGCTCGAGATTTGCCTCGATTGCGGCGTCATTCCGTCGTACCACGGCATTGCCAACATTTTCGACACCCTGCCGCTCGATCTTAAGGTTATAACGCGCGACCTGCAGGAAGTCTATGCCACGCCGGTATCAAAGCCGATTCCGGCGGGTGTGCGCGAAGAGCTGCGCGCTCAGGAGCACGGGCATGCCCACGCCTTTACCGTGGCGTCCGATCCCGATGTGATGTACCGCGCCTTCCCACTGCTAGGCGGATCGGCATTGCTCGCCCAAGACGTATCGGAGCTCAACGAGCTCAATCGCGAGCTGGCGTACCGGCGCATGGAATTGCAGCGCCAAAACGAGCTACTTACGGCCGACTACGATCTTAAGACGCATCTTGCCGACCAGGAGGCCGAGGCCTTGCTGGTCAAAGATGTCGACCAGGCGCTTGCCCGCGCGCTCGATGAGATGTATGGGCTGCTGGGCTCGCTGCCGCCGTTAACCGATGAGGCATCCTCGCATGAGCGCTATCGCATGCTGCAATGTGCCAAGATGCTCGTCGCCTATTGCAAACGCAAGGGCTCGCTCACGTTGGCGCAGCATGGGGAAAGCGGATTTGACCGCGATCGTATCCAACTCATTGCCAACGAGCTGGCAAGTGACTTGCGCACCATCGATGTCGACTGCGCTTCGATCATCGCCATACGGCGTCCGATGCATGCCAGTACGGTAAGCGCGCTGTACGACTGCGTGTATGACTTTGCGTTTTTCGCCTACACCATCGATCATCCGGCACTCATGTACCATCTGAGCGAACACGATTCGTGCAGCGTGGAGCTGCGTGCCACACTCTTTTCCAACGACGCGGAAGACTTGTCGCAGACGCCCGCCGCGCACGAGCTCGAGGTCGCACTGCAGGGGCGTAACGTGGCGTATCGTCTTGAGGGCGAGGCCGGTCAGCTGCGTATGATCGTGCTGATGCCGTGGGCGGGTGAGTGATGATGCAGATGCCGCTTATCCTTCCCCAGATTGTTGCGCTCGATGTGCTCTTTGCCCTGGTGGCGTGCTTACAGACCATCCACCTTCCGCTGATAGCATCGCGTCGTTCGTCTTACAACCGCAAAGTGATCTGCGCCTACGAGGCGAGCCTTGTGCTGCACTTGGCTATCTCGGCCGTCATCTTGTTCGCGTCGAGCGGGTCGTATCTGGTGGCGCCGCTCTATGTCGTCGCCGAGGCGGCGGGCGCGCTGCTATGGCTCAACGCCGCGATTGCCGCCTATGGCGTAGTCCTTATGGTGCATTATCGTCGTCCCGTCATGATGGTTGAGCTGCTGCTTGTTGTCGCCGCGACGCCGCCGCTTGTTTACGTCATGGGTTCGGCGTGGCCCGCAGTCCTTATCGCGGAGGGCGCGTTCTTCCTGTTCCGCTCCGTCGCGGCGCTTTTGATGGACGTGCGCAACCGCCAGGAGGACATCACGGCGTTTTCGACGATCGAGACCATTAACGTGATCCCCGTCGGCATTCTGTATCTGGATTCGAAGGGCCGCCCGTTGCTCATGAACCGCTGCATGCGCAGGAATCTCGTGGAGCTTCACATGCCCACCGACCTGCACGACATGAGCGATACGTGGGGCGGTCTTCGAAAACTCAGTGCGGAGATGCCCGAGAGCAGCAAAAACCGCGTTCGAATCGACTTGGACCGCTTTGGGGAGGCGCGTGCGGTGGTCGAGGTTTCCCCCTCCGAGATTCGTCTGTTCGCGTGCGATGAGGTTATGGTTTCGGGCCGCCCCTTTGAGCGCATTATCGGCTTGGACGTGACGGAGTACACGCATGCCCACGACCGTCTGACGCAGGCCAACCACCTGCTTGAGCTTGCGGGTCAAGAACTTCAGACTCAGATCGAAGAGGTCAAGAAGGTTGCCGACAATGCAGCCTACCTGCGCATGCGTGCCCGCGTGCACGACGTGATCGGGCAGCGCCTGTCTATTCTCCATCGATACTTGGAGGAGGGGCGTCTGGATGACGAGTCGCTCGAGCAGATTGACCCGCTGCTGCGCTCGATTGCCGCCGACCTGCGTAGCGGTGGCGCTAGCGAGCCTGCGGAGCAACTGGGCGATATCGTTCATGCCTTTGGCCTGGTGAGCGTTCAGATCGATGTAGATGGATCGCTTCCGGACGATGCTCACGTCGCTGCCGCCTTTTTGCAGATTATCCGCGAGGCATCGACCAATGCCACCAAGCATGCGCAGGCCCACCAAGTCCAGGTGCGCCTGTGGCGGGAGGGGTCGGATGGCGGCGCCATTGCACACATGACGGTCTCAAACGACGGCGCGCCTGCCCCCGTATCGTATCGCGAGGGAACGGGTTTTCCAGGTATGAGGCATGTCGCGCAAAATCTGGGCGGCAGCCTAGAGGTCCATGCCGCCCCGCCCTTTACGCTTACGGTATCCATTCCGCTGAACTCCAACGCAACGGTCCAAAGGAGAAGCTCATGATTCGTATCCTTATCGTCGAAGACCAAGCCATCTTGCGCGAGAGCCTCGCGCGCTCCGTTGGCGACCAGCCCGACATGACCGTTGTTGCCGCCATCGCCGATGCCTCAGATGCCTTGGACGTTGCGCTCAAGGAGCGCCCGGACATGATACTGATGGATGTGTGCACTGAGCACGATTCCAACGGCATCGTGGCGGCGGCGCGCATCAAGGAGCAGCTGCCCGAGTGCCGCGTCATTATCATGACGGGCATGCCCGAGATTACGTTTGTGGATCAGGCGCGCGAGGCAGGCGTCGACAGCTTTGTGTACAAGAACGTCGGCATCGATGAGCTCTTTGCCGTGATGCGCTCCACGCTGGCGGGTTACTGCACGTTTCCCAAGCCGCCCGAAAGCATCTTTTCGGGCACGGCGGCGCTCGACGACGTTGAGCTGTCGATTTTGCGCCTTGCCTGCGAAGGCAAGAGCCGTCGCGAGATTGCGGCCGAGTTGTTTATGAGCGAGGGCACGATCAAGCGCCGTATCTCGGAGATTCTCAACAAGACCGGCTACGACAACATCATGCGCCTGGCCGTGCACGCGGTGACCGAAGGCAGCATCGTCCCCAATATGGAGCGCTAACGCTCGTTACCTATCGGCACAAAGCGACGGGGCCGCAGGATT
>CABRFW010000015.1 GCA_902470265.1 uncultured Collinsella sp. | reverse complement strand
CGAACGTTATCTCAACGTTCGCCCCCGCTTATGTGTCGACCGCTTTTCTAGCGCGTCCTCCGTCACGACAGGTAAGAGTGAAGAATGGTGAGCCAGCGTGGGGTTTCGAGGTGGATGATATCGGCAGGAACTCCGACGGGAGCGTGACCACCAAAGAGCAGGCCCGCGTCTGCCGGGTTGATAAGGCGCACGATCCATACGGCAACGACCAGCACGCACAGAACAATAACCGCAATGTCGATGCCGCGCTTTAGCTTGCTCGACGTCACCTCCTCGCGCACGAACGCGAGCACAAACGCAATCGGCACCACCCAAAACAGCGGATGGTAGGCAAAGGCCGCCGCAAAATCGAGGCGCAGTGCTGCCAGCCAGGCCCTCGTCATGCCACATCCCGGACAGGGAATGCCCGTCATCAGGCGAAACACGCAGCCGATATCGAGCAGGTAGAGTGCGAGCCAGGCGACAAAGAGCGCGCCGATGCAAGAAAGGGCGCGGCGAATGAGTTCCGCCGCGCCCTTATGTCCCTGGGAGCTGTTCACGCCGCTCTTATCGTTAGGCACGAGCGCCAAGACGGACGTTGTAAGCCGTTGCCATGGCATTGGTATTCTTGATGATGATGTTCATGGCAAAGATGGGGCCAAGGCCGCACAGCAGCGCGCCGACGATCTGCCACATAAGAACGGTGGTACCGTTCTCCTGGAACATCAGGCCATAGCGAGGAGCATTAGCCTGCAGGCGGTTGCCGATCTTGTAGTACCAGTAGAGTGCGTAGAAGCCGCAGGTCACGAACGACAGCAGGATAAATGCTGCCAGACCCGGCGTGGAATCGCCGTCGTCCTGGCACATGACATTGATGTCGCGAGCGAGGCAATAGAGGAAGTAATATGAATAGATGCCGCAGGTCACGATGGAAAGCAGGAGCCAGCCGATCACGCCACGGTCGGTTTTAATCGGAGCATAGCCCATCGGGGCGGGTGCAGGCTGCTGAGCATACTGCTGCTGACCGGTGTACTGCTGCTGGCCGGCGTACTGCTGCTGAGGCTGAGGCTGAACTGCCTGAACCGGAGTGGGCTGAATCTGCGTGGGCTGCGGAGCAGGTTGGGGCTGAGGTGCAGGCTGCGGCGCGGGCTGCGGAGCAGGAGCAGCGGGAGCGGCACCGACGGCAGAACCGCAGACGGGGCAGAATTTGGCATCATCCGAAATGGGAGAACCACAAGTGGGACAGAACATAAGCTTCTCCTTTTCCTAAGGCGTTGCACGCCTTCAAACCTTACACGTCTATGTTCTCAACAATAGCCGCGACGTTGTTGCGCAACATTGGCCAATTTCCGAGAAATTTTGCTGCAACCGTTTTCCCAGGCATTTTCTTGCTTTCGCAGTAGAAAAAGGCACCCCGGGCTCAGTTGCCCAGGGCGCCTCGACCGACTATTCGGTTTGATTGTTTTCGGCAGCAGGATTATCGCCCGGCTCATCCGCCGGCGTGGCAAGGGCATCCCAATCGGGCTCCGCAGGCGTCGCCTCGGGCGCCGGTACGGGTTCAGGGGCAGGTGCCGGAGCAGGTGCAGGCGCGGGTGCCGGGGCAGGGGCAGGCGCAGGGGCAGCACCAGTGGCGGCCGTGGGATTGAACCCCGCAGGAGCAGGCTTCTTCTCACCCGGGAGCACAAACGTCAGGACATCGTCGGCATCCTCATCGGCCCACTCGCTGGCATGACGTGCCGCCCAATAGCCAACGGCGCGATACTTGAGCATCTTGCCAAACACAGTCAGGAACACCGTGACAAAGGCAATGATCATCAAGAACAGAATGAGCGTGATGCCGCCGCCCTCGATGATTGCCTCAAGACCCGTGGGGCGATAGTAATAGCTATACATACCAAACGTAGCAATGGCGCCGAAGATGGCGGTGAAGATCCACGTGATGATGTGCGACACGATGCCCGTCAAAAACTCGGGGAGAATCGATGCGCAGAACAACTTGCCCAGGTTGGCCTTATAGGACTTCCAAACCTTCTCAAGCGAGAACGCGCTCTCCACGCGCCCGACGACGGCAAAGTGCATCACGGCAGCATCACCAAACATCTTAAAGAAGATGCCCAGTACCACCGACACGATCATGGCAAAGACGAGCAGGCCCATCGAGCCGAAGAGTGCGGCCTCGAGACCGCTCGAACCGGAGTAATAGTACGAGCCGACGGCACCGATCACGACGCTCTCGATAGCCGAGAAGATCACGCCGATCACTGGGATAATGGCAACGAACTCGAGCACACCGGTAATGACGGACGAGAAGATACCCAGGCCAAACGAGGTCGAGCGCAGCAGCGGACGCTCCATGCCGTTATCATCCTTGAGCGACAGGTCACGACCCCACTCGATAGCAAAGCCCGCGCCGCACACGCTTGCCACGTACGCGAGCAAAAAGCCAATGGCCGCCGCGATGCCACCGATAACGGGGATAAACAGCACCAGCACCGAGACAACACAGATCAGCGCCGGCAAAAAGGCGATCTGGCATACGCGAACCAAGGCACCGGGAACCTTGAGCATGTCGTTGAAGGCCTGAGCCATGCAGCCCTTGGGCACGTTCATAGCCGGCTGGGGCGCAACGAACGGCTGCGGCTGCGGTTGGGCAAACGGCTGACCCTGCGGCTGAGGTTGAGCTTGCGGAGCGGGGCCGGCGGCCTTGACCTCGGTATTAGGGGCACCGCACACGCCGCAGAACTTGTCGTTATCGCCCATGGGGGCGCCACACTGCGAACAGAACATCGAAATCATCCCTTCGTATCTAGAGCGAATCACCTGGATCGCAAACGGTGTCTTTGGCATCATTATCGCCCAATGTGAGGACAAATACCCCAAGATGACCGATTTGCAACGTAGGCGGCTTTATTCAATGATTCGAAGGGTACGCCCGGGCTAGTTCGTGCCGCGGAAGCCCTTGCCGACGATTTCGGAGCTATCGACGATGGTGATGAAGGCGCCAGGGTCAATCTCGCGGGCATAGCGGCGCAGTTGCACTGCCTCGCGACGGCTCAGCACGCTCATGATCACCGTGACGCACTTGCCCGAGAAAGCGCCGTAGCCACGGCTGATCGTTGCCGTGCGGTTGAGATGCTTGACGATAAACTCCTCGACCTTAAGGGGCTCGGAGCAAATGATCGTGCAGACCTTACGCAGGTGAATGCTCTCGATAGCCTTGTCGACCACAAGCGTCTTGGCAAACAGGCCGAGCACGCAGTACAGACCGACGCGCGGGCCATACAGGAAAGCCGCGATGGTCACGATGCCGATATCGACCAGCAACAGGGCACGGCCGATCTCGAGCGTCGTGCGGCGTTTGAGAATCATGGCAAGGATGTCGGTGCCGCCCGTCGAGGCGCCAATGTCAAAGACAATGGCACTGCCCAGCGCCGGCAAGATGACGGCAAAACACAGGTCGAGCCACATATCGCCCGTCATCGAAACATCCGACGGAATGAAGATCTCAAACAGCGAGACGTAGGCCGAAAGCGCAAACGAGGCAAAGACGCTCCAAAGGATTGCCTTGCGCTCCAAAAAGATAAAACCCAGGATGACCAGGACCGCGTTGATAATCCACATAAAGACGCCGACGGGCAGAGTCGGGAACAGCGTGGAAAGAATGACCGACACGCCCGAGGTGCCGCCGAAGGCAAAGTGATTGGGGGTTTTAAAGGCCACAATGGCGAACGCCGTGAGGATCAGGCCCAGATTGAGCTCGGCAAAAAAGCGCGGAAAGCCTGGCTCCTGGCTGCGCTTGCGGCCGGCGCGCTCGCCACGTTCGATATCCTCGCGACCGACAACGCGCTCCATCGGCACCACCGGAGGACGATGCATCTCCTCGGCGGCACGCGACGCCGCCTCTGCCGCAGCGGCTTCAATCGCCCATGCCTTGCTTTCGGTCTCGTGTTCGTCGGCCATTACGGCAACCCTTCGTTAACAATTTGGAAACAATGCGCCCATTAGGGTAACGCGGAACGCGAAGATTGCAACCCTTAGTTAGACGAGCGGTATGCCTGCATCGGGGGCATACAAATAACGGCCGGCCGCACATACATCCGTGCGACCGGCCGTTTGACGTTTTCGCAGATAAAACCTGCCAAAATAAACATCCCTTTTTGGTAGGTTACTCGTGCTGGCTGGTGCGATGCTCGTACTCCTCGGGGGTGATGACATCCTCGATGCGCAGGTTGACGCCCGCCACCTCAAGGCCGGTCATCGCGGCCAGACGCTCGGTGACGCGCGCCTTAACGTCGTCAAAGATCGCAGGCGCATAGGCGCCGTACTCGATGATGACCGAGATGTTGACGACCACGCGGTTGTCATCGGTGACCTCAACCGTCACGCCCTTGGTCAGGTTCTCGGCACCAAACTGCTCCTGCACAAAGTGCATGAGGTTGCCCTTCATGCCCAGGACGTGCGGCACCTCGCGGGTGGCCATGGCGACGATCTTCTCGATCACGCCGTTGGAATAGGTCAGCGAGTCCTCGGACTCGTCCGCCTCCTCGTCCATCTCCTCGTTGTCCTCATCCGCATCGGACTCGGCCTCGACGAGCGCCTCATCCTCGAGCGTTACGTCCTCCGCCTCGGCGGCGACGGCCTCATTCGCCTCGAGCTCGGTATCGGCTACATCGACCTTCGTGTTAAAAGCCATGGTTCCTCCTTATGCCTGCCGCGGATGCGACAGTCGAATTCATATTAGCGGCCGCTAAACAGACGGCCGAAGAAGTTGACGATACCGTTCTCGCCGTCGCGAATCTGGCCGATCACGGCGCCGATCAGCACAAAGAATGCGATGACGAGCGTGTCCCACAGGCCCAACGTAAGTACCAGCACGGCAAGGATAAAGCCCGCCACGGCGCCGAGCGTAGTGTTGGGGTGGCGCACGGCGTAGCTCCAGATAGCAGCGCCCGTACCTTTGATGAGACCCATGGCCTCGTCAAAGTCGTTGGCGGCGCTGTCGTGCTGCTCGCCGGCCTCGGGCTTGGTGTCGGTGGTCTCGCCTGCCGGCGTAGCGTTCTGGTCGATCGTCAGGCGCGGCGTGCGGGCGGTCTTGTCTTGGTTGGTATCACTCACCGGAAACCTCCACGGTCTGGACGGTAGTCTTGGACGGCAAAAAACGGACGCGCGCGGTCGTGCCCGGCGTGCCGAGCATGGTGTCGCAGGCCTTCTCGATGCGCTGCTGCATCGAGGTGGCAAGAGCTGCAACGTCCTTATCATCGAGGGCGATGGCCTCGACCTTAAAACGAACGCGCGACTCGTCGGGGCCTTGAACGCGCGCCTCGATATGCTCAACCATCACGCGATCATCGCACTCCGCCGCGGCACGGGCGCACGAGGAAAGCGCTGCGAGCGTGACCTCGATATTGCGCTCCCCCGCCGGATGCACGCAGGACGGCTCGCGACGCGCGAACATCAGGCGGAAAAAACCGATGAGCACGCCAAGTGCCACGATGGCGGCACACACCGTAACGACGACGCGAGGCATGGTGTCACGCAACAGCAGCATAAAGCGATACGTATACGGTCCCCAGAACTGGCAGACAAGCGTGCCCAGCGCCACGATGGCGGCGGCAAGATACACGATCGCTAGGGCTCGTTTGAGTACGCGCACGCGGCGCTCCCTTCAAATCTCGGCTCTCGAAATGCAAAACAGTTCGCATCATTATAAAAGAGCCGGGTCCGGTGCTCTACGCACGCGGATCCGGCTCATCTATTCCACGAGGCTTGCATGCTCGCTTCATTATGCCCAGATATGCACGGCTCAATCCGTGCTGGCGCTACTCCTCCTCGAGGGCAGCGATGACCTCGTCGGTCATATCCATGGTGCTGTAGACGTCCTGGACGTCATCGAGCTCCTCGAGACGATCGATGAGGCGCTGGACCTTCTTGGCGTCGGTACCGGAGACCTCAGTCGGGGTGGTCGGGACCATGGTGGTCTCGGAGCCCTTGACCTGGATGCCCTGCTCCTCGAGTGCCTTGGAGACAGCCATGACGTCGTTAGCAGCGGTCCAGACAATCCACTCCTCGCCGGCGTCCTCGTAGTCCTCGCCACCGGCCTCGGCGATTGCCATCATGAACTCATCCTCGTCACCGGCAGCACCGTTGGCGATCATGGTCTCCTTCTTGGCGTTCTCGTCCAGGATCTCCTTGGCGACGACAATCTGCCCCTTGCGCTCAAACTGGAAGGCGACGGAGCCGGAGGTGCCCAGGTTGCCGCCAGCGTGAGAGAAGGCGGAACGGACATCGGCGGCGGTACGGTTGCGGTTATCGGTCAGGCAGTCAACGTAAACGGCAACGCCGGCGGGACCATAGCCCTCGTACACGATGTTCTCGTAGACGGCGGCGTCGGCACCCGAACCAAAGGCCTTGTCGATAGCGGACTTGATCTTGTCCTTAGGCATGGACTGAGCCTTGGCCTTGGCAACGGCAGCGGCGAGGCTGGCGTTGTTCTCGGGCAGCGGGTCGCCGCCGAGACGGGCAGCAACGGTGATGTTGCGGCTCAGCTTGGAGAAGAGGGCGGAACGCTTGGCGTCCTGCGCGCCCTTACGATGCTTGGTTGTGGCCCACTTAGAGTGTCCGGACATACGTGTCTCCTATCGGTTTCGACCTAAAGCCCAGCGCAGATGCTCGGGCAATATAAACAAACGTCGTTATGATATACCTACTGGCCTGCGAGATAAACCCCAAAATGAAGGCGTCGTGATGATACAGCCCCTTGGTGCAAAGTAACCTGCCCCCTATGCACCAAATTAGGACCAGAGGAGGTCGCTGCGGGTGATGGTGGCGCCGATGGCAAAGGGCATGCAGGCGATAACCGGGTACAGGTAGCGCATGTAGGTCGAGCCGTTGCAGGGACCGATCAGGCACACGGCGAGCACGCCCAGCAGCGGCACCCAAATGGCCAGCCCGCGCCACGAATGACGACGTAGCAGATAGACCACCACGGCGATCATGATCCACACATAGGTGGCCGAGCTCATGGTGAGCGAGATAAACGGGATGCGCTGCACCGCCACGCGATACAGGTTGATCAGGTGGTCGCACCAGCGCACAACCTTGCTATCGACCGGATGGAAGTCAAAGTACTTGAGGTTATCGGGCTTCGCCATAATCTCGGCACTGCGCGCCGTGCTGTAGACCCACGCATCGCGGGCGCTCGGATAAAAGTAGCCGTAGTAGTTATTGATGAGCGCCGAGATATAGCACTCGTGATCCTTTTTGAACATCTGGGCCCACACCTCAAAATAGGCCTTGATGTCCTCCTGCGAGGCGTACTCGTTAAAGCAATTTTTGACGGCGTCCGACTTATCCGGGTTGTAACGGCGCCCCAGATTCTCGTACTTGAGCACACGGTCGATCACGGCACGCTCTTCGTCGGTCACTAAGCCGTCGCAAGGAGCCTCCACGATGGTGCCGTCCTCCTTAACCGTGGGGTTGACGCCCGAGTTGAGGCCATCGTGCTTTTGGACGAAACGAGCCGTCTGCTGGAACGGAATCGAGAGGATTTCGCGCTTGGAACCAGGCGTGATGTCGTGCACCGGCATAAAGACCTTAGTGAAGTACATATTAGAGGCAAGGCAGAGCGCAAGCACCGCAAGAACTCCCACCCAGCGGAAACGCGGCGTGGCGCCCGAAGTCGCAGCACCAGCCTGCTTGGCTGCACGATGAGCCACATGCGCGTCCCACGCGCAAAACGCCGCCGCGATCACGCATGCCGCCAGGGAAAACACCAGGCCGCCATTGCGCAGAAACGTGGAACCCATGGCGCCCAGAGCGAGCAGCAGCCAGTCGTGGCGCGCAAAGAGCACGGGGGCTTTCTCGCCCGTTCGCTCGACATTGGCATCACGACGGGGCAAGCCACATGCCACGAGCTTGACGGTCTGTACCAGCAGCACCAAGAACGCGTCGGCAAAGAGCACGTCTTTGGTGAGCAACGCCGCGTAGTTAGAGAACATCGGCATAAACACAAAGAACAGCAAGATCACGCCGCGGACCGGCAGGCTCACGCCCAGCTTGCGCAGCGACGAGATGGAATAGGCCATGCAGGCGGCCGTAATGACGAACTGAGCGCAGGTGTAGATGGCAAGACCTGCGTTGGCGCTGTTGAACAGTGAAAGCCCCAGCTGGACGCACGAACCGATGATAGCCGTGTGCACCACGGGATGATGTCCGTTGAGCAACACATTGGGATTGAGCAGACGCAGGTAGTCACTCGTGCCGTTGGGGTAGTTGAACCACTGGCGAATCTGCGCACCCGTATCTCCCATAAAAAGGCCGGGCAGCGAAGCGATGAGCGTGGGCGCCCAGGCGATCATAAGCACCAGGAAGGGCCCGGCAAAGGGATGGACCGAGAGCACGGCGTGAGCCACACGCCATACGCGGCCAAAGTGCGCTTCGGAAAACGGAATGCGCCGAGAGCTCAACCAATCTAGACACTCAAAAGCCAGGTAGAAAGCAACGACCGCCAAGAGCATCCAGCCCGCACCGCCTATCCAGGCACAGATAATGCGGGCCTTGTCGCCGAGCACGATCTCGGCCGAATCGGTGAGGTCGTAGCTGCGGCCAAACACCATGCAGACGGCAAAGAACAGCGACGGAAGGATCACCGAGGGACGCCAAGCGTCGCCGCGGCCAAAGAATACGTAGCGAAACGGCAGCGTAAGCAGGCAGGCAAGCGCAAGCAGCATGACCGCGTCGGTATGGCCGGCAAACGAGAGGAGCACCTCGTAGCACACGTACAGCATGCCCGAGGCTTTGGGGTCAATCGCCAAGACTGCGTTGCTCGACACCGGGGCGGGATCGATGGAAAACGCCGTGGTCGCCAACAGCGCGAGCAAAAATGCGATGAGGGTCTGCTTGGCGGGATAGCGCTTAAACCAGACGATGCGGGCAGCGTCGCGCGCAGCCGTTGTGGAGAGGTCGGAATCCTTCACAGTCCGAAAGCCTTTCTAGAAACCTGCCAAAAAGGGACAGGTTTATTTTGGCAGGTTTTATCTGGGGAAACCTTACGGTTCTGTCATCGTTGCCCAGCAAACCACCACAAAGGTGCCTGTCCCCTTTGTGGTGGTTAGGCGTCGAGGTAGATGCGCTGGGGCCGGTTGCGGCGACGAGCAAAGATGACGAGCGCCAGGCCCACGATTACGAGCGGCAGGCTCAGCAGCTGTCCCATCGTAATGACGCCGCCAAGCAGATAGCCCAGCTGGGCATCGGGCACGCGCACAAACTCAATGAGGAAGCGGACGATGCCGTAACCCATCACGAACACGCCCATAAACGTACCCTGGGGCAGCAGCGGCTTTTTGCGGCTGAGCACCTGCAGAATGCAAAAGAGCACGATGCCCTCAAGAAATGCCTCGTAGAGCTGGGAGGGGTGACGCGGCATATCGCCCGCGGTGCCACCGAAGACCACGCCCCAGGGCAGATCGGTCGGCTTGCCCCACAGCTCACCGTTGACAAAGTTGGCACAACGGCCCAGGCACAAGGCCAGCGGCGCGCCGATGACAGCAAGGTCTGCCAAAGTCCATGCGTCGAGCTTATACATGCGGCACACGATGATGCCGCCGATAATGCCGCCCACCAAACCGCCATGGAAGCTCATGCCGCCCTCGTTGGTGGCAAAGATCTCGAGCGGGTGCGCCCAGTAGTAGCCATCACCGTAAAAGACGACGTAGAACAGGCGCGCACCGATAATGAGGCCAAAGACCACACCGACCACGACACTCGTCAGGTCGTCAATCGTGATGTTAAAGCCCCAGCGACGCTGCGTGCGGTACATGACGACCGCCGTGAGCAGAGCGCCGACCCCGTAGGCCAGGCAGTACCAGTAGATGGTGATGGGGCCCGCCGAGATCGCGACAGGATCAAGCATATGGTAGAAGTCGTTGAGCATGTCGACCCTCCTACTCCCTACATACAAATGCGGCCGCGGGCCTTGCGCTCGCAGCCGCATATTTGGGCGTAACATCTATGCGGAGTATGCCGTCCGCAGCTTTCGCATCTTAGAATGGCGCGTACTCATCGTACAGGTCGTCGGTCTCGCCGGAGGCATTGACCTGCTCGACACGGGTAACGCCGGGCACATGCTCCTTGAGGATACGCTCGATACCCATGGACAGGGTAAGTGCGCTCATAGGGCAGCCGGCGCAGGCGCCCTGCAGCTCCAGCTTGACGACGCCCTCGTCGTCGACGCCCACATACTCCATATCGCCGCCGTCAGCCTGCAGGTTGGGGCGAATCTCTTCAAGAACCTTCTTAAGCAGCTCTTCGTTAACAGCCACAGGGGCTCCTTTCTCACAATTACGCGGGCGCGCCCGCGGACAGGGGCTATGTTACTACAGCCATGTACCCGCTTAGGCGCCAGCCATGCGTGCGGACACGACTTTCACGAGCGGTCAATTTGGGACGGGTCTCTTTTGGCTGTTTTGCCGCCAGTTGGCGTTGCTATGCGCTACTGCTGAGCCTGCCCCTCGGTGCCGATGTGAACATCGACGATAACCTGGCGGTAGCTGATGCCGCAAGAGTCGAGGATACGGCGGCTGATGCGTCCATCATCGGTGTCGGCATACTTATTGTCCAGGTAGACGACCTCGCCCACGCCCACCTGCGCCAGGATCTTGGCGCAGTCGTGGCACGGGAACAGCGTGACGTAAACCGTGGAACCCTCGAGATCCTTGAGTGAGCCACGGTAGTTGAGCACGGCGTTTGCCTCGGCATGGACCACGTAGTTGTGCTTGTCCTGCAGCGGGTCGTCGCTCGTACCCCACGGGAAAAAGTCGTCGTTGAGCGCCGAGGGCGTACCGTTGTAGCCCACCGAAAGGATGCGGTGGTTGGTGTTGGCGATGCACGCGCCCACCTGCGTGTTGGGGTCCTTGCTGCGGCGCTGCGCGGCGATGGCTACGCTCATAAAGAACTCATCCCAGCTAATAACGTCGCGGCGCTTGCCCGACGCGGTTTGATGAAGATCGTCCGACATGGCAGACACCTCCGTAATCGCAATAGTTTGACCTATTGTAGCAGGTGAAAGGTGGAGGCGTTTGTCCCACCGGCGCCCTCACTTTTACACGCGGCGGGGCTTTTGGTTGATGCGGTACAGCTCGGCGAGACCCCGCAGCGTCAGTGCGTCGTCTACCGTCAGGCTGTGGCCGACCAACGCCGCGAGCGCCTCGGCATCGTCGCCGGTAATGACGATGGGCACGCCATCCTCCCCCGCCGCCTTGGTCGAGCGCATCTCGGCAAGCACCATGTCGAGCATGCCGTCGATGCGGGCTACCTCGCCCAGAACCACGCCCGAGCGCATGGCCTCGCGCGTGTTGCGGCCGATGACGTGCGTTGGCGCCGAAGGCTCAACCTGCGGCAGGCGCGCCGCAGCAGCCGAAAGCGAGCGGGCGCCAAGCGCCAAACCCGGCGCGATGACGCCGCCCACAAAGGTACCGCGCGCGTCGATGACCTCGATATTGGTCGTGGTACCCAAGTCGATCACGATACAGGGAGAGCCGTAGACGGCGCGTGCCGCCACGGCATCGGCGATGCGGTCGGGGCCGATCTCGGCCGGATCGTCGTAGTGCACGGGCATGCCGGTCTTAAGTCCCGGTCCCACCGTGAGCACGCGTCCCGTGCAGGTACGGGAAAGCGCCGCCTTCCACGGGCGCTCGAGCGCCGGGACCACGCAGCTCAGCACAGCAGCCGCGGGCACAAGCGCACCCGGCATGCCCGCATCGGCCGCCAGTGCGGCCATGACCTGCACGAGACGCATGCGCGCCTCGTCTGCCGTAATGCTCGACGGCGTGGTGATCTCGCACGTCGCAAGCGGACATTCCTGCGCCGCGGCCGAATCCTCTGCAAACAGGCCAAAGCGAATGAACGTGTTGCCCACGTCGACCGTCAATATATATGCGCACCCATTAAGCATCGTCGGCGCTCCTTTCGTCTGCCCAGCAGTATATCGCCTACCTAAACCAGTCATCCCAAAATGACTACCTTGCCGCTATACTGGTGCGCGGTCGTGCGCGAGCTCACGCGGCGGCCCTTGGTAACCCGACTTCCCGCGCCGTATCCGTAGCGGCGCTCCCGGGGGAAGCGGATATACGCAAAGGAGTTATATATGAGCAATCCCTCGAACCGCGCCTCGATGCGCGGGCAACTCACGCTGCGCGGCGTCGTCATCGGCGTCCTTGGCTGCGTGATTATCACGGCAAGCTCGGCCTACACGGCGCTCAAGATGGGCGCACTCCCCTGGCCGATCGTCTTCGCTGCCGTCATCTCGCTGTTCTTCCTTAAGCTCATGGGCAACGCCAGCCTCAACGAGGCCAACGTCACCCACACCATCATGTCCGCTGGCGCCATGGTCGCCGGCGGTCTGGCGTTTACCATCCCGGGCGCCTGGATGCTGGGCTATGCCGACCAGATCAGCTGGCTCGACATGTTTATCGTGGCACTCGCCGGCACCATCTTGGGCCTGCTGGCAACGGCGCTCATCCACCGTCACTTTATCGTGGACGCCGCCCTTGAGTTCCCCACCGGCAACGCCGCAGCTCAGACCCTGCGCGCGACCGAGGCCGGCGGCAAGACCGGCAAGCAGCTCTTTGGCTCCATGGCCCTCGCCGGCATCTACAGCGTGCTGCGCGACGCCCTGGGCATTGTGCCCAGCATGCTGTGCACGCTCAATATCCCCGGCGTGACCTTTGGCATCTACAACTCGCCTATGCTGCTGTCCATCGGCTTCCTCGTGGGCTTCGCCCCCGTCGCCTTCTGGTTTGCCGGCGCGCTGCTGGGCAACTTTGGCATCATCGTGGGCGGCACCGCTGCCGGTCTATTCGACGTTGTGACTGCGCAGGGCATTGTTAAGTCCCTGGGTATGGGCCTTATGATGGGCTTTGGCGTCGCCGTCGTCCTCAAGGACATCCTGCCGCAGGTCGCCGGCATCGTCCGCGGTCTTGCCGCCGACAGCTCCACCGACACCGACGAGCAGTCGCTCATCTCGGGCTCCCTTAAGCTCGACGCCGGTATCATCGGCCTGGGCGCTGCCGCCATCGCCGTGATCATCGCCATCGTGCTCGACCTTGGCCCCGTTCCGGCCGTCATCGTCACGCTGTTCACCTTTGTCACCACCATCATGAGCGCGCAGAGCTGCGGCCAGACGGGCATCGACCCCATGGAGATCTTCGGCCTCATCGTCATGCTCATCGTTGCCGCCTTCGCGCAGCTCGCTCAGGTCAAGCTGTTCTTTATCGCCGGCATCGTGGCCGTGGCGTGCGGCCTTGCGGGCGACGTCATGAACGACTTTAAGGCCGGCGCCGTGCTGGGCACCAACCCGCGCGCGCAGTGGGTCGGCCAGGCCATTGGCGGCATCGTGGGCGCCCTGGTCGCCGCCGCCGTCATGGTCGCGCTCGTCACCGCCTATGGTCCGGACGCCTTTGGCCCCGACAAGAGTTTTGTGGCCGCACAGGCAAGCGTGGTCGCCACCATGGTCTCGGGCATCCCGAGCGTGCCGTGGTTTGCGGGCGGCTTTATCGCCGGCATCGTCATGTACTGGCTCGGCATTCCGGCCATGATGATCGGCCTGGGCGTGTACCTGCCGTTCTACATGTCGCTCACGGCCTTCCTGGGCTCCTGCGTCAAGCTCGCCTACGACAAGTGGGCAGCCCACCGCGATGCCAACGCCGGTCTTTCGGACGAGGAGAAGACCGCCAAGGATGCCGCCTTCCAAGAGCAGGGCCTGGTTGTCGCCAGCGGCCTGCTCGGTGGCGAGTCCATCGTCGGCGTTATCCTGGCGTTTGTCTCTGTTGGCCTGAGCCTACTGGGCTAAACCAAACAACAACGCACCCGTGCAGAGCGCGGGGTCGGAGACCATCCGGCCCCGCGCTTTTTGTATCTGCCGAAACCCTCGGCAGTACTTGTATGTGGCGTGTCTTCCTTTGCCTGCTCGCCTAAGTTCCATGTCAAGATGACCGCCCCGCCCGTCACGGTGTAGAGTACATGCTGCGAACGCACCCGCGTTCCTACGGCAATACGAGGTGGACATGGAACTCGATAAACAACAGCTCAAGCGACTGCGCGAGCGCCATCATCGGCGCCATGGCATCCGCCCCGCCCACAGCGAGGCCATGGAGAACGCAAGCCGCTTTCTAAAGCGGGCATTCAACATTCGCGAGGGACGCGCGCCCTATCACGTGATTCGCAAGCGCTTTGTAA